>NZ_CBFFRJ010000034.1:0-41805 GCF_965644225.1 Phytobacter sp. V91
AATCTGAACCAGATTTAATCTGACAGACACCTGTATAAATAACCGGTAACTGTCAGATCAGGTCTGAGCTAGTACAGGTGAAACGCAGTGCCGCTCCGCTTAAGTGAACGGCATTACGCACTTGTGCGGGGCTTTTTAATTTCTGCTTCGCATTCCCCGGGGCGACGAATGGCGGTACACTTTCGCCCTTTATCGAGTTCCGGAGTTGTTATGCCCTTCAGTTGCCCGCTTTGTCACGCGCCATTGAGTCGCTCTGAACGTAGTTTTTCCTGTAGCAATCGCCATCAGTTCGATATTGCGAAGGAAGGGTATGTCAATTTACTGCCCGTTCAGCATAAACGTTCCCGCGATCCTGGTGACAGCGCTGAGATGATGCAGGCGCGCCGCGCGTTTCTCGACGCAGGGCATTATCAGCCCTTACGTGACGCCATTGCGGAAAAACTACGTGCCTCATTGCCGGTGGATGCGGATGCCATTCTCGACATTGGCTGTGGGGAAGGGTACTACACCCGTGCTTTTGCTGATGTGACGGCAAGCACCGGTGCCCGGACCCTTGGGCTGGATGTCTCCAAAGCGGCGATCCGTGCGGCCGCTAAGCGCTATCCGCAGGTCATGTTTTGTGTCGCCTCCAGCCACCGTTTACCTTTCCAGGAAAACAGTATCGATGCCATCGTGCGCATCTATGCGCCCTGTAAAGCTGAAGAGTTAATGCGGGTGGTCAAACCGGGTGGAATGGTTATCACCGCCGCACCAGGGCCGCGTCATCTGCTGGAATTAAAGGGACTAATCTATAAAGAGGCGCAGTTGCATGCGCCTGACAGCGGTGAGATAAGCGGTTTTCAGGTTATCGAACAGCAATCTCTTGCTTATGAGATGAATTTGACCGGCAAAGAGGCGGTGGCATTGCTACAAATGACCCCGTTTGCCTGGCGGGCGAAACCTGAAGTGTGGGAAGCGCTCGTAGCGAAAGAGCGCTTCAGCTGCCAGACAGACTTTACTCTGCACTGTCTGCGCCGTGCCGACTAAGGGGCGAAATGCCCCCACAGGATCTGCACGCCAATACCGATAAGCACCACGCCGCCAAGGATTTCGGCACGCTTACCCAATAGCGGGCCGATAAAGCGACCAAGCATCATACCCAGCGTTGACATAATAAGCGTGGCGCAACCAATCGCCAGGGCCGTGGTCAGGATGTTGACCTGCAGGAAGGCAAGGCCAACACCGACGGCCATTGCATCCAGGCTGGTAGCGACAGCGGTGGTAACCAGTAACCAGAAGCCATGACGACGCGGGGCGTCTTGCGGATCGTCACCCTCGCCACGAAAGCCTTCCAGTACCATTCTTCCACCGAGGAAAACGAGTAATACAAAGGCAATCCAGTGATTCCACTCGAGCACGAACTGGCTGGCCAGCATGCCCATTCCCCAGCCGATAAGCGGAGTTAAGGTTTCGATAACGCCAAAGATAAGACCGATACGCAGGGCTTCGGAGAATCTGGGTTTATGAAGAGTCGCGCCTTTGCCTATTGATGCGGCAAACGCATCCATCGACATGCCAAAAGCGAGAAGAATTGTTGCGGATAAATTCATGCGAGCGTCCTGACCGGGAATTCCATATAACACACCACTACCCCCAGCAAACAGTAGTCAGTGTGTCTATGGTCTCGCCTGACTGATTGATTTCAGTCCGTACGTGCCACGTTTTTCAACGAGTATGTTGACACGCACATTTCCAGAAAATAAGAAATTGGCTACTCCCCAACGACGGACGCAACCTTAACATATTTTTAGAATATAAAACAACAACAGAAATTTATAATCCTGTTTACTAATTGATAACGATTTTCATTTAGATTTGTTGGTAAAAATAACGTTAAAAAAGATAAGTACTTTCGTCGTAAATAAGATAGCACAGGCTATAAGTGTGCCTAATAAATATACAGATAACGTTGTTGTGGTTATGGCTATCTATCTAATTTTTAACCATAAATTTATATATTTTCTCAAGATCATCAATATTTTTCACCCGGATAAGCACCCGCCGTTGTTCTAATTGCACAACCAGCACACCATCCTCGGATAAATTCATCTCTTTTATACGGTTATATTCAATCCAGACACTGGAATAGTAAAAGCCCTGAGCTTTAAAGATTATCTTCGGAACCCGGATCCAGAAAAGGTATATTGCCAGCAACGATAGCGCACATAATAACCATGTGGTTAAAGATGTTCCGTTATTAGTGACATTGTTATAAATGAGGATAACCAGCAAACCAACGAAAATGGTGGCATCGACACGACTGCGGCGCAGCAGGGGAAGGGTCAGCAGGGGCTTACCGTTGCGGTGGGGCAGGATCAGTTCATCGTAAATGGCCCAGGCCAGAAGGGCGGTAATAAACAACACCAGTATGCTGTCCGTAAGCGTCATTTTTTCTCCTGAGAATAAAAAACCGGGGCCAGGCCCCGGTTATAGCACAACTGATTACAGGCCTAACAGGCCAACGGCGTAACCTACGATACCGATGACGAAGAAGCCAACGATTATCCACAGCGGGTTAACTTTTTTACGCAGCAGCCACATACAGGCAAAGGTCAGCAGCAGCGGCACCAGCCCCGGCATCAGCTGGTCGAGAATGGTCTGCACGGTGGTGACATTCTCTTTGCCCGTCTGGTCAGTAATGCGGGAAACGACCAGCGGAATATTGACGTGCGTCCACTTGTTAACCAGCGCCCCCATAACAAACAGGCCAAGGATTGACGCCCCCTCAGTCAGTTTTTGCAGGAAACCGCCGCCCATATCTTTAACAATATCGATCCCTTTGCGATAGCCGTAAGCCACGCCGTAGTAGCGGGTCGCCAGACGGACCAGGTTAAACAGTACGAAGAACAGCAGTGGCCCAAGCAGGCTTCCGCTCATCGCGATCCCGGCGCCGAGTGCGGCGAATACCGGACGTACGGTCCCCCAGAAGATAGGGTCGCCGACGCCCGCCAGCGGGCCCATCAAACCGACTTTGATACCGTTAATCGCACCATCGTCAATTTCCGCACCGTTAGCACGCTGCTCTTCCATCGCCAGGGTCACACCCAGGACAGGGGCGGCGACATAAGGATGGGTGTTGAAAAATTCCAGGTGACGTTTGATTGCCTGGCGGCGCGCTTCGTTATTTTCCGGGTACAGGCGTTTAATGGCCGGTACCATAGAGAAGCAGAAGCCCAGCGCTTGCATACGTTCGAAGTTCCAGGATCCCTGAAACAGGTTAGAACGAATGAACACGCCACGAATATCACCCGGAGTGAGTTTTTTCTCAGTGGTAGTTTTAGTCATATCAACCATGTCGTTCACCTGTTAGTCCAGTTCGTTATCAAGATCGTTGGAACCCGCAGCCTGCGCCGGAGCCGCTGAGCGGTTGTATTTCGGGCTAAGCTGGATATAGAGCACCGCCATTACCGTACCGATAACGCCCAGTGCCACGAGGTTGAAGTTGGTGAACGCCGCAGTGACGAAACCCAGGTAGAAGAACGGCATCAGGTAGCCGGCGCGCATCATGTTGATGACCATGGCGTAACCTACCACCACAATCATGCCCCCGGCGATGTTCAGACCGCTGGTGACCACTTCCGGGATCGCGTTCAACATACTCTGCACTTCGCTGGTTCCCACGGAGACCGCCACAATCACAGCCGGAATGGCGATACGCATGGCCTGCAGGAAGAGGGAAGAGACATGGATCCAGGAAAGCGCCGTCAGGTTACCACTTTCTGCCGCTTTATCCGCTGCGTGCTGGAAGCCGACGGTGATGGTACGCACGATAATGGTCAGTACCTGGCCCGCTGCCGCCAGTGGGATGGCCAGCGCAATACCGGCCCCGATACTTTGGTTGCCGCCAATAACCAGAATGGTGGAAATAATTGAAGCCAGTGCGGCATCGGGCGCAACCGCCGCACCGATGTTCATCCAGCCCAGGGCGATCATTTCCAGCGTACCGCCGATAATGATCCCCGTTTTCATATCACCCAGGACAATACCGACCAGCGTACAGGCCACCAGTGGGCGGTGAAACTGAAATTCATCGAGTATCGATTCCATACCGGCGATACAAGCGACGACGAACACCAGCACAATCTGAAGAGTGGTAATCTCCATTGTACTTCTCCTATGCTAAAACAAACGTAATTGTGGAACCGGGTCAATCAGCTGGTGCGATCAGTTCGCCACCTTGCTGATTAAATCCATCATTTTCAGTTTCGGATCGTTTGAAACCTTGCGGACTTCAAGCTCAATATTGCGTTCGTTGAGCTTTTTAAAGGCTTCAATATCTTTCTCATCCACCGAAACGGCATTGTTTACCTGAGTTTTCCCCTGACGATAGGCCATGCCGCCGATGTTGATAGAGGTGATTTTTACCCCTTCTTCAACAATGCGCAGTACATCGGTTGGATTAGTAAACAGCAGCATTATCCGTTCACCGGCATACTTAGGGTTGTTGTAAACACGGATCATTTTGGCGACATCCACCACATGCGCCGTCACGCCCGGCGGGGCGACCTGAGTAAGAAGTGTTTTACGCACGTTGTCAGCAGCAACTTCATCGCTGACCACAATTATGCGCGTCACGTTTGTTTCTTTGGTCCAGCGGGTGGCGACCTGACCATGAATAAGGCGATCGTCAATACGCGCGAGACCAATAGTCATATAGTCGTTCGGTCCCATCGGTTTAGCGGGAGCCGCCGCTTTTGGCGCAACAACAGGCGCAGGCTTTTCAACAGGTTTGGCTTTCAGCGCTTTTACGCCTTCACGTCCTGTCTCTACGGCGACTGCGACCAGTTCATCAAACGTGGGGTTATCATCACGCGCCATCAGCGTTTCGACCAGCATCGGAATATTGACCCCGGCTACCACCTCATAATGCTCTTTGTCGACGACAATGCGACTGGCAGCGTTGAACGGACTGCCACCCCATGTATCAACGAGAAACAGCACGCCCTGATGGGTATCGAGCTTAGCCAGTTGCGCGTTGTACTTCTCAATTAACGTCTCGGCGTTTTCACCGGGAACGAAATCAATCCAGCCTACGTTTTCCTGCTCGCCTAACAACATTTCAGCGGTCTTGAGTAACTGTTCCGCAGCCCAACCATGTGTGCCTATCACAATAGCAATGGTCACTTGCTACCTCCTTCTTCTTGTCGTTAACACATCAATAACAGATGCATTGAGAATCTCTTCTGACGAGCGAATCGATTCAGATAAGGGATGAAAGCGAAGAATCTAATTGTTTCGTGAATTATTTTAGACAGTGAAAAAATAATTTATGTGATGCAGATCCGCAATTTAGCTTTAGCGGGGAGGAAATTTCGGGGCGAAAAATATCTTTGAATTGCAAATTCAGGTAAATCTTTGCCAAAGGTAAAGTCTCTCTGATATGTTTAGCTTCCGTTTAACATTTCAGGAGTATAGGGCTGTAGCCCGCCGTATGGACCGTCACCGACGTCAGTTCACCCTCTGGCAATCTTTTGCCAACCTTTTCCGTTTATCGTCCCCCCTTAATGTCATTATGCCTGTGCGCTCGTGCGCGCTGTCTGGCCTTATTTTGAGCAGGAGCTTGCCATGGAATTCTTAATGGACCCCTCAATATGGGCCGGCTTATTGACGCTGGTCGTTCTGGAAATTGTTCTTGGTATCGATAACCTGGTCTTTATCGCCATCCTTGCGGATAAACTACCGCCAAAACAGCGAGACAAAGCACGTCTGATCGGCCTTTCTCTGGCACTGATCATGCGTCTGGGCCTGCTCTCACTGATTTCGTGGATGGTGACGCTCACCCAGCCCCTTTTCAGCGTCTGGGACTTCACCTTCTCCGGTCGTGATTTGATTATGCTGTTCGGTGGTATTTTCCTGTTGTTCAAGGCGACCACGGAGCTACATGAAAGGCTGGAAAACCGCCAGCACGACGGTGGGCAGGGTAAAGGTTACGCCAGTTTCTGGGGGGTGGTCGTCCAGATCGTGATTCTTGATGCGGTGTTCTCCCTCGATGCGGTCATTACCGCCGTCGGGATGGTCAACCATCTGCCGGTGATGATGGCAGCCGTGGTGATTGCGATGGCGGTGATGTTGCTGGCATCCAAACCTTTAACCCGCTTTGTTAACCAGCATCCGACGGTGGTAGTGCTCTGTCTGAGCTTCCTGTTGATGATTGGTCTGAGTCTGGTGGCCGAAGGTTTTGGTTTCCATATTCCGAAAGGTTACCTGTATGCCGCAATTGGTTTCTCGATAATCATCGAGCTGTTTAACCAGATTGCCCGCCGCAACTTTATTCGCCATCAATCCACGGTGCCGCTGCGTGCACGTACGGCCGACGCCATTTTGCGTTTAATGGGCGGTAAGCGTAACGCCAGCCAGACTCAGGATGCGGAAAGCCCGACAGCCGTACCGGTGCCGGACGGCGCCTTTGCGGAAGAAGAACGCTACATGATCAACGGCGTACTCACCCTGGCTTCCCGCTCGCTGCGCAGCATTATGACGCCGCGTGGTGAAATCAGCTGGGTCGATGCCAGCCTGAGCGTGGATGAAATTCGCCAGCAGCTGCTCTCCTCGCCGCATAGCCTGTTCCCGGTATGTCGTGGCGAACTGGATGAAGTGATTGGTATCGTGCGCGCCAAAGAGATGCTGGTGGCGCTGGAAGCAGGGGCTGATGTGGCCGCCATTGCGGCAATGTCTCCGGCGATTGTGGTACCGGAAACCCTGGATCCCATCAAGCTGCTGGCGGTGTTACGGCGTGCGCGCGGCAGCTTTGTTATCGTCACCAATGAATTTGGTGTGGTGCAGGGGCTGGTCACGCCGCTGGACGTGCTGGAAGCCATTGCCGGTGAGTTCCCGGATGCGGATGAAACGCCGGAAATTATTGCGGACGGCGACGGCTGGTTAGTCAAAGGTGCGACCGACCTGCATGCGCTTCAGCACACGCTGCAACTGGATACGCTGGTCAACGATGAGCAGGACATCGCCACCGTTGCCGGTCTGGTGATTGCAATCAATGGGCAGATCCCGCGTCCGGGCGATGTGCTGGAGCTGAAACCACTGCTTATCACCGTGGTGGAAGCCAATGACTACCGTGTTGACCTGGTGCGTGTTGTTAAAGAGCAGCCGCTTGATGATGAAGAAGAGTAATCTCAAAGCGGCATAAACGGCATTATCAGTCGGTTGCGTCTGACGGGGGGGCGACGTCCATCCCGCCAGCCAGCGAGGAAACTCTTTAATCGGCATCGGTTTTGCGTACAAAAAACCTTGTAAAACATGTACTCCCCGCTGGCGTAGGTGCTCTGCCTGGCGGGGATTCTCAACCCCCTCCGCCACCAGCTCTATATGCAGGCGCTGCCCCAGCGAAATAATCATATCGGTCACCGTTGAGTTGATGGCATCGGTACCAATGGCGGTGGTAAACGACTTATCAATTTTCAGCACATCAGGATGTAACCGCTCCAGCCAGGACAGAGAACTGTTGCCAGTGCCAAAATCATCAATCGCAATTTTGACCCCTTTACGGTGAAGCTCACGCACCATCCGATAATCCATATCCTGCAGGGCGTCCCGTTCCGTCAGTTCAATGGTTAACTGTTGCACGGGATGGGCTTTGAACCAGTAGCGGTTCAGGTCTCTTAGCAACATGCCGCGGCGTAAATGGCTAGGCGCCACGTTAATCCCAATCTGGAACTGACTATCCGCCGGGAACAAGCTCAACTGGCGTTGAGTCTCCACCATCACGTACCGCGTGAGCGGGGCAATAAGATTGTGTTGCTCCGCGATGGGTATAAAAACTTCCGGTGAGATCCACCCCTGGCGGGGGTTATTCCAGCGCAGCAATATCTCAACGCCGACACAGGTATTGTTGCTGGCATCCAGCAGCGGCTGACAGAAAAGCTCAAATTCCCGCGCGGCCATCCCCAGATTAATTTCCCAGGAAAAGCTCATCCGACTGGCCGTTGCCAGCCAGGCGATATAGCCCGTCAGTAAACTTAACAGCAGGGCCAGCGGTACCTGGGAAGGCAAATAGCGCAGTGCAATACTGGTCGCGCCGGGGCTGGTCACGGAAATATTATAGGCAAAATGCTCGGAGGGGCGCTGGAAGTGTTCCTCGCTCTCCTCGGGTGACAAGGATTGGATCTCGCCACTGCCGTAAAGCAAGTAATGTTGCCCAATGTTCAGACCGGCACGGGCGATCAGCGGCGAATCGGGTTCAAGAGTCAGATTGATTAACAGCCCGATATTAATGATTTCGATGATCCCGTTTTGACCATCTGGCGTGGTCGGGAACCAAAAAATCATCACCGGGGTATTCTTGAGCAGTGAGTGGTCGGTGGTGAGCAACAGCAAGGGTTTCGCCGACGGGAGCGCGGGTTGAAGCTGGTTTATGGGGATATCCCGGTAACCAAAAATACTGGAACAGTAGAGGATCCCCTCTTTGATTAAACCAATGGAACGCACCGTCTGCAGGCTGGCCGCCTGTTTTCGCAACACAAAATGGGCATTGGCGCAGGGTTGCCCCACCAGCGGAACAATATCGCCACGTTTTTGTTCAAGAGGTAACAGCAACTTATCGAGGGATTGCACGGCATGGCGCGTAAAAGCGCTGATCCTGTCCTGATTTAAATTGCGCTCCAAAATAAATCGGCTCGCCAGCGTGGCGAAAAACACCGCCAGAGCGATTAATACGCAGAGAATAACCCGCTTGCGCCGATAACCTGAAATAATCCGCTGTGCTGTTTGCATGCCGTGACCGCCTGTAAAGCGACTGGCCCGGGAAAATTGCCAGAACAAAGAAAGTGTAGTGGGGAAATGGTAAAAGCGAGGAGAAAGCACCATAAAATAGCCCTTCCGTTGCAGAAGGGCTGAAAAGAAGTCTTAGTCGCACTGAACCTTGATGGCAAGACCGCCGCGGGAGGTTTCGCGGTATTTCGCGTTCATATCTTTGCCGGTCTCATACATAGTTTCGATAACCTTATCGAGTGAGACACGCGGCGCGCTGGTACGGCGCATTGCCATACGGGAGGCGTTAATCGCCTTCACTGAGGCAATCGCGTTACGTTCGATGCAGGGCACCTGAACCTGGCCTGCCACCGGGTCGCAGGTCAGACCAAGGTTATGCTCCATGCCGATTTCAGCCGCCACGCAGACCTGTTCCGGGCTGGCTCCCAGCAATTCGGCCAGGCCTGCCGCCGCCATCGAACAGGCGACGCCCACTTCACCCTGGCAACCGACTTCCGCACCCGAGATGGACGCGTTCATTTTATACAATGCGCCGATAGCGCCGGCCGCGAGGAAATAGCGAATATAGATATCCGGGCTGACGGATTCGATAAAGTGATCGTAATAGGCCAGTACCGCAGGCACGATCCCGCAGGCGCCATTGGTCGGCGCGGTGACCACGCGCCCGCCGGCGGCATTTTCTTCATTGACCGCCAGGGCAAACATATTCACCCAGTCGACCACGTTCATCGGGTCATTAGAAAGCTTATCGCTGGCGACCAGCAGGCGGCGTAATGCCGAGGCGCGACGAGGTACCCGCAGGGGGCCTGGCAGTACGCCTTCGGTATTCATACCCCGGTCGATACAGGCGCGCATAGTTGCCCAGACCTGGCCGAAGTAAGCTTCAATCTCATGCTTGCTATGCAGCGCCAGCTCGTTCTGCATCACCATCCCGGAGAGAGACAAACCGGTCTGCTGGCAATACTCAAGCATCTCACTGGCGGATTTGAACGGATATGGGACGCTGACGCTTGCAACGGTATCTTTGCCAAAATGCTCTTCATCGACGATAAAACCGCCGCCGATGGAGTAATAGGTTTTACTGTAGATCTCTTTCTCACCGCTCCAGGCGTGAATGCTCATCGCATTTTCATGCAGCGGCAGATTATCGCTATGGAAACGCATACCATCGTTCGGCGGGAAATCTACTTCCTGGCGGCCGGAGGCCAGCAGCAGGCGTCCGCGCGCTTCAACATCGCGAATAAACGCCGGAATGGTGTCAATATCCACGGTGGCAGGCTCATTGCCCGCAAGGCCCATAATAATGGCGATATCGGTGTGGTGACCTTTACCCGTTAATGACAGCGAACCGTAAACGTCCACTGCAACCCGGGTAACGCGCTCCAGCAATCCCTTTTCGACCAGGTCATCGACGAACTGTTTTCCGGCCTTCATCGGGCCAACAGTGTGGGAAGATGACGGACCAATTCCCACTTTGAACATGTCGAATATACTAATCACTTTAACACTCCTGACAGGGCTACTGGGGTTCCGGTAACGATGTAATCACTGCGCATAGTGTAAGAGGGAAGTAATTTCACAGTTGAATTATTCACATGAATTAAACTAATGAATGACACTGATTTTACTAATGCCTGGTGCTGAATCCATTCATGTTATCAATGCGTTGTCTGGGGTTATATCAGGGGCGATAGCCAATCTGTAGCGACAGTTCGCGAATAATGCCAGCCGTCATGCCCCAGACAAAGTAATGCTGATACCAGGAGAGCCATACCCGGTGAGCATTGCCGTGGCGATGCACATCCAGCGGGTGGTAGCGACCCAGACGCAGAGCTTCCGCCAGCGGCATTTCAAACACCGAAGCCACTTCATCTTCGCTGGCATGGTAGTGCAGATCCGCAGGAATAATGCCGACGACCGGCGTCACGCGAAATCCGGTTACGCTGTCTACCGGCGGCAGCACCCCGATCACTTCCACCGCCTGAGGGGGGATCGCCACCTCTTCTTCAGCCTCACGCAGGGCGGCGGCAATCAGTGACGCGTCGGTCGCATCCACCGCACCGCCAGGAAAAGCGACCTGCCCGGCATGTTTGCGCAGTCGCGCCGAGCGTTGGGTTAACAGCAGACCAGGCTCTTTACGGCGCACTACCGGTACGAGCACGGCCGCCTGGCGCGTATTGGCGCTGGTGGCCGTCAGTTGCGGGCGTAAAAGTTGAAAGCGGGAGATAAAATCGTCCAGAGTCAGTGCGGAGTGCGCCATGAAATTTACTTCTCCAGTTGTTGCAGTATGCGGTTAACCTTATCAAAGGTTTCCTGATATTCCGCGTCTTCATCACTGTCAGCGACGATCCCGCCGCCCGCGGAGCAGTATAGTTGACCTTGCCAGGCGGTCAGCGTGCGGATAGTGATACTGGTATCCATATTGCCGCAAAAACTGATGTAGCCGATGCTGCCGCACCAGGCATTGCGCCGCTGCGGCTCCAGTTGGTCAATGATTGCCATGGCCCGAATTTTGGGCGCGCCGGTGATAGACCCGCCCGGAAACGCGGCGCGAAGGACGTCGCTTGCATGCAGTGTGGCCGGTAATTTCGCCGTTACCGTGCTGACGAGGTGGTGTACGGCGTGGAAGGGTTCCACCACAAACAACTCCGGCACCCGCACACTGCCGGGTTCGGCAACACGGCCAATATCATTGCGCATCAGGTCAACGATCATCAGGTTTTCTGCCCTGTCTTTTGGCGATGCCGCCAGTTTCCGGGCCTGCAGGGCGTCTTCCTGCGGATCGGGCAAACGCGGCAGCGTGCCTTTGATTGGCCGAGTCTGAATGATATCGCCAGCGATCTGAATAAAGCGTTCAGGGGAAAGGCTCAAAATGACGCCATCTTCAAGGCGCAAGAACGCGCTGAACGGGGCGCGGTTGGAACGGTTAAGCTGGCAAAATGCCTGCCATTCATCACCTTCATAGGCGGCCTGAAACCGCTGGGCAAGATTGACCTGATAACAGTCGCCACTGTGCAGCCAGGCCTGTACCTGGCGAAATTTCTCCCCGTATTCCTCGCGGGTCATATTGGCCCGCCACGGCGACGTTAAGCGAAACGGCAACCCGCAGGCGGGAGACTGCAGCATCAGCCAGGCGTAGCGCGCATTGACATCTCCCTGGCTTAACAGGGTCACGGTCTGTAGCTGATGGTCAACAATCAGCGCCCAGTCATAAATGCCCACCGCCATATCCGGCAGCGCAATATCCTGACCGGCGACGGTCGGCAGGGTTTCAAAACGACGGCCCAGGTCGTAGCCGAACAGACCCAGCGCGCCGCCCTGGAACGGCAGGTCAGGGTGACTTTCAGTGTGAATGGACATCGCATCCAGCGCTGACTGAAGCAGCATCAGCGGATCGTCGGTG
Organism: Phytobacter sp. V91; assembly: GCF_965644225.1. Lineage (NCBI taxonomy): Bacteria > Pseudomonadati > Pseudomonadota > Gammaproteobacteria > Enterobacterales > Enterobacteriaceae > Phytobacter > Phytobacter sp. V91. The sequence continues at coordinate 12,164 of NZ_CBFFRJ010000034.1, forward strand.
GTGCTGCGTTCCCCTTCGCTGTCGCGCACCCGGGTGATGGCCCCCTCGGTGACGAGGGTAGTGCGCGGATCGGCCACCAGAATATCAAACCGGTTATAAGCATGTTCGGCATGGCCGGAATGTAACAGCATCGCCCATGGCAAAGTCTGGATGCGGGAAAAGTACTCTTCGGCAGCGTCCGGACGCCAGGGTAAATTGATCAAACGTGATGACAAGGTGTGCATTGATTCTGACTCTTTACGTCATACTGCGTGCAATAGTGCATAATGACGGTGCGTGAAATAATTTGCGCGAATAATTTAGCAGGAGTTCCCCATGTTTGCAGGTTTACCTTCCCTTAGTCACGAGCAGCAACAAAAAGCCGTTGAGCGTATTCAGGAGCTGATAACGCAGGGTATGAGCAGTGGGGAGGCCATCAGCCTGGTGGCGAATGAACTGCGCGCCAGCCATACCGGCGAGCGGGTGGTGGCGCGTTTTGACGACGAAGATGAAGACGAGTAACACGGACTGGCAGGCGGGACGCCTTCTCATCACCGATATTGGTCCGCAGAAACTCAAGGTGGTCCACGCCCTCCGAAAAGCGCTGAATTTACCGCTTGCCGGTGCATTGAGCTTTGTCGCCAGCCTGCCGGTTTGTGTGGGCGAGGATTTTCGCCTGCGCTTGCGCCCTCTGGAGCGAGAATTACAGGCCACTGGCGCAACCGTGATTTTTCAGCCGGCAGGCCCGGCGCTTGAAACCCTGCGACTGAATATGCCGATCGGCATCGAAGCGCTCATTGCCTGTGTGAAAGCCGGGCAGGGGACTGAGCTCTACTACAGCCTGTATTCAACACATGACGGGAGCATTCAGGTGGGCGATGTGCTCTATGTTGTCGGCAGCGATGACGATGAAGCCGCTGTCTTGACGGGGGATTACCGCGAATTCGCCTGTATGGGCGAGCATTTTCAGTCGGTGGTCGAACTGGCTGTTCAGCAAAAGCCCGACGCCAGCGACGATGAAATCATTCGCGCACTCAACCATTACCTTGAGCACGACGACTTTCTGGATATGGAATAAATTTCGGCGCGGGATACGCGCCGGGCGGCGTCCTGTCAGACGGCGGCAACAATCTTAATTTCGACCTTATATTTAGGGTTCATTAACCCGGCCTGAACGGTACAGCGTACTGGCGCATGCCCGGCAACCACCCATGCATCCCAGGCTTTGTTCATCGCGGCAAAATCGCTTTTCTCCACCAGGAAGATAGTGACATCGAGGATCCGGGTCTTATCGCTGCCCTGTTTTGCCAGTACGGCATCAATTTGCGCAAGGGTATTGGCGGTCTGCTCGAAGGCATCTGCATCCAGGTTTTCCGGAACGCCGGTGTAATACAGCGTCTGGTTGTGGATGACGGCGTCAGACCAGCGGGCGTCAGCGTCAATGCGGGTAATTGTCATACTTTTTTCCTTATCGTTTTTATCGGGACTGCGGGCAAGACTGCCACAGACTGGCGAAAAACCCAATGCCCTGACATAATCGCTGGCGATTTATCCAGTGTGGGGGCAGTGTGACAGACGATTTTGCAACAGACGGTCAGTTGGCCAAAGCGATACCGGGATTTAAGCCGCGTGAACCGCAGCGTCAGATGGCGCATGCCGTCAGCGAAGCGATTGCGCGGATGGAACCGCTGGTGGTCGAGGCGGGTACCGGGACCGGCAAAACCTATGCCTACCTTGCGCCAGCGCTGCGCGCCGGTAAAAAGGTGATCATCTCTACCGGATCCAAAGCGTTGCAGGATCAGCTCTACAGTCGCGATCTGCCGACGGTGGCAAAAGCGCTGGCCTTTAGCGGGCGCACCGCTCTGCTCAAAGGGCGGTCGAACTATCTGTGCATTGAACGGCTGGAACAACAGGTGCTGGCCGGAGGCGATCTGCCGGTGCAAACCCTGAGCGATGTCATTCTGCTGCGCTCCTGGTCCAACAATACTCAGGATGGCGACATCAGCACCTGCGTAAGCGTAGCCGAGGACTCTGCCGCCTGGCCGCTGGTGACCAGCACCAACGACAACTGTCTGGGCAGCGATTGCCCACTCTACAAAGATTGCTTTGTGGTGAAGGCGCGCAAAAAAGCGATGGATGCCGACGTGGTGGTGGTCAATCATCATCTGTTTCTGGCGGATATGGTGGTGAAGGACAGCGGATTTGGCGAGCTGATCCCCGAAGCTGAAGTAATGATTTTCGATGAAGCCCACCAGCTTCCGGATATTGCCAGCCAGTATTTTGGTCAGTCGCTGTCGAGCAGACAACTGCTGGATCTGGCCAAAGATTTCACCATTGCTTACCGCACGGAATTAAAAGATACCCAGCAGTTGCAAAAATGCGCCGACCGGCTGGCGCAAAGCACTCAGGATTTCCGCCTGCAACTCGGTGAGCCTGGCTATCGCGGCAATCTGCGCGAACTGCTGGCGGATGCCCATATTCAGCGCGCATTGCTGTTGCTGGATGATGCGCTGGAGCTGTGCTACGACGTGGCGAAATTGTCCCTGGGGCGCTCGGCGCTGCTCGATGCGGCTTTTGAACGCGCAACGCTGTATCGCGCCAGACTTAAGCGTCTGAAAGATTATAACCAGCCCGGCTACAGCTACTGGTATGAATGTACTTCCCGCCACTTTACGCTGGCCCTGACGCCGCTGTCGGTGTCGGACAAATTTAAAGAGGTGATGGCGCAGAAAAAAGGGAGCTGGATTTTCACCTCTGCGACCTTATCGGTGAACGACGACCTGCATCACTTCACCGCCCGGCTGGGGATTGAAGAGGCCGGGGCGCTGTTACTGCCCAGTCCTTTTGACTATGCGCGCCAGACCCTGCTCTGCGTGCCGCGCAATCTCCCACAGGCGAATCAACCCGGCGGCGCGCGTCATCTGGCCGCGATGCTAAAACCGATCATCGAGGCTAACAACGGACGCTGTTTTATGCTTTGTACTTCGCATGCGATGATGCGCGATCTGGCCGAGCAGTTCCGCGCCACCATGACATTGCCGGTGTTGCTACAGGGGGAAACCAGTAAAGGGCAACTGCTCCAGCAGTTTGTCAGCGCCGGTAACGCGCTGCTGGTGGCAACCAGCAGTTTCTGGGAAGGGGTGGATGTGCGTGGCGATACCTTATCGCTGGTGATCATCGATAAGCTGCCGTTTACCTCGCCGGAGGATCCGCTGTTAAAAGCGCGGATGGAAGACTGTCGTCTGCGCGGCGGCGATCCCTTTGACGAGGTCCAGTTGCCCGATGCGGTGATCACCCTCAAACAGGGCGTGGGGCGTCTTATTCGTGACGTTGACGATCGCGGGGTACTGGTCATCTGTGACAACCGACTGGTGATGCGTCCTTATGGCGCCGTGTTTCTCTCGAGCCTGCCACCATCGCCCCGTACCCGGGATATTCAACGGGCAGTCGCCTTTCTTGCAGTCAGCGAAGCGGAGTAATTTGCCGCAGACTGTGTTAAGATGCGCGCCATTTTGTTTTACCGGGACTGCTAATACCCATGCGAATTCTGGCTATTGATACCGCCACCGAAGCCTGCTCCGTTGCACTGTACGACAACGGAGCGAACTTTGCTCACTTCGAACTCTGCCCACGCGAACATACCCAACGCATTCTGCCTCTGGTTAATGACGTTCTCACCGAAAGCGGCGTTGCGCTCACCGACCTCGACGCACTGGCGTTCGGGCGCGGACCGGGCAGTTTCACCGGCGTACGTATCGGGATTGGTATCGCGCAAGGACTGGCGCTGGGTGCCGCGCTGCCGATGATTGGCGTTTCAACCCTGGCCACCATGGCGCAGGGCGCATGGCGTCTGACGGGGGCAACACGGGTGCTGGCCGCCATCGATGCCCGCATGGGGGAAGTCTACTGGGCGGAATATCAGCGGGATGAAAACGGCATCTGGCACGGCGAAGAGACCGAAGCGGTACTGAAGCCGGAAGCGGTAGCTGCGCGTCTTGCCGGGCTTGAAGGCCACTGGGCGACGGTGGGGACCGGCTGGGCGGCCTGGCCGGAAATGCTCGCAACGGCGAACGTGGAATTGACGGACGGTAATGTCACCCTTCCTGCAGCTGAAGATATGTTGCCCATAGCGCTGCAACTGCTGGCTGAAGGCCAGGCGGTGGCCGTCGAGCAGTCGGAACCTGTTTATTTGCGTAACGAAGTGGCCTGGAAGAAACTTCCGGGCCGTGAATGAATCTCAGTAGTACGAACTGAGTGTAAGGAGTTGCATCATGGCAAGTCTGAATAGGGCTGTACGTTGGCTGGTGGCCGGTATGACCGTAGTGGCGTTAAGCGGTTGTGTCTCGGTGCCTGACGCGATCAAGGGAACCAGCCCCACGCCGCAGCAGGATCTGGTGCGAGTGATGAACGCCCCCCAGCTGTATGTCGGGCAGGAGTCACGTTTTGGCGGCAAGGTGGTGAAGGTCGCTAACCAGAAAGGCAAGACCCGCCTGGAGATTGCCGCAGTCCCGCTGGACAGCGGCGCACGGCCAATTTTGGGTGAGGCCTCCGTCGGGCGTATTTTTGCCGAAGTAAACGGCTTTATCGACCCGGTGGATTTCCAGAACCAACTGGTGACCGTGGTTGGCCCGATTACCGGCGTCCATGAGGGCAAGGTCGGCGGGGCGCCTTATAAATTCCTCGTCATCAATGTCGAAGGCTACAAACGCTGGCGTATCGCTAAGCAAGTTGTGATGCCGCCCATGCCAATGGATCCCTGGATGATAGGGCCGCATCCCTGGCGGTACGGCTACGGCGGATGGAGCTGGTTTAACCCCGGTCCCGCTCAGGTGCAAAGTGTTGTAACAGAGTAAAGTTCTGTTCCACAAAGCAAACGAAACAGCGGCTGGTCCGCTGTTTCTTTATTTAGCATGACGATAACAAAAATAATTAGTGACGCGCTTCGCAACCTTCAGTTAGCACAATTAATAAACTGGTACGCTGAGTTAATATTATGTTAACAGTTTGTTTATTGCAGGGGTTGTGATGACGTCGAATATCCATTTTAGAGGTGATGCATTGAAGAAGGTCTGGCTAAACCGTTACCCCGGCGATGTGCCTGCGGAAATCAATCCCGATCGTTATCAATCCCTGGTTGAACTTTTTGAACATTCGGCAGCGCGCTATGCCGATCAGCCTGCGTTCGTCAATATGGGGGAGGTGATGACCTTCCGTAAACTGGAAGAACGCAGCCGGGCATTTGCCGCCTACTTACAGCAAGGCCTGGGGCTGAAAAAGGGCGATCGCGTGGCGCTGATGATGCCAAACCTTTTACAATATCCGGTTGCCCTGTTTGGTATTTTGCGGGCCGGGATGATCGTGGTGAACGTCAACCCGCTCTACACCCCGCGCGAGCTGGAACATCAGTTGAATGACAGCGGTGCGGCGGCGATTGTGATTGTCTCCAACTTTGCCCATACCCTGGAAAAAGTGGTGGATAAAACCCAGGTTCGCCACGTGATCCTCACCCGCATGGGGGATCAGCTCTCTCCGGCGAAAGGGACGCTGGTCAACTTCGTGGTGAAATATATCAAACGTCTGGTGCCTAAATATCACCTCCCGGACGCCATCTCCTTCCGCCGCGCGCTGCAAACGGGCTATCGCCAGCAGTACGTTAAGCCTGAGGTTTCGACCGACGATCTTGCATTTTTGCAATATACCGGCGGAACCACCGGGGTGGCGAAAGGGGCGATGCTGACTCACCGCAATATGCTGGCCAACCTCGAACAGGTCAACGCAACCTATGGTCCGTTACTGCATCGCGGTACGGAGCTGGTGGTGACCGCACTGCCGCTTTACCACATTTTTGCCCTGACCATGAACTGCCTGCTGTTTATCGAGCTTGGCGGACAGAATTTACTGATAACCAACCCGCGTGACATTCCGGGGCTGGTAAAAGAGCTGGCAAAATATCCGTTCACTGCGATGACCGGAGTGAACACGCTGTTCAATGCTCTGCTTAACAATGAAGAGTTCCGCAAACTGGATTTCTCGTCTCTACATCTTTCCGCGGGCGGCGGGATGCCGGTGCAACAGGCCGTTGCTGAGCGTTGGGTGAAGCTGACCGGGCAGTATTTGCTGGAGGGCTATGGCCTGACGGAATGTTCCCCGCTGGTGAGCGTCAATCCGCATGATATCGACTACCACAGCGGCAGCATTGGCCTGCCGGTACCTTCAACGGATGTGAAGCTGGTGGATGATGAAGGCAATGAAGTGGCTCACGGCGAACCAGGCGAGCTTTGCGTCAAAGGCCCACAGGTGATGCTGGGTTACTGGCAGCGCCCGGATGCCACCGACGAAATCATCAAAGATGGCTGGTTGTATACCGGCGATATCGCCGTGATGGACGACGAAGGCTTTATGCGCATTGTCGATCGCAAAAAAGATATGATTCTGGTGTCAGGTTTTAACGTGTACCCCAATGAAATCGAAGATGTGGTCATGCAGCATTCGGGGGTTCAGGAAGTGGCCGCCGTCGGCGTGCCGTCTGAAAACAGCGGTGAAATGGTTAAAATCTTCGTGGTGAAAAAAGATGCTGCGCTGACGGAAGAGGCGCTGATCGCGTTTTGTCGCCGCCAGCTCACCGGTTACAAAGTGCCGAAAAAGGTAGAGTTTCGCGCGGAATTGCCAAAATCGAATGTTGGCAAAATATTACGACGAGAATTACGTGACGAAGCCCGCAGCAAAGTGGACAATAAAGACTGAGCTATGCGTGAGTCGCCTGAACGCCGGTTAATCCGGCGTTTTTTATGGGCGCAAACTAAAGAGAAAATGATTTGAATTACCAGATGATCACCACCAACGAAGCACTGGCCGCGCTCTGTGAGACTGCGGGTGCGAAAGATGCTGTCGCCCTGGATACTGAATTTGTTCGCACGCGCACCTACTACCCGCAACTGGGATTGATCCAGCTGTTTGACGGCGAACAACTGGCGTTGATCGATCCGCTGGCCATTACCGACTGGGATCCGTTTCGCCAGTTGCTCGGCGACACGCGGGTGACCAAATTTCTCCATGCCGGAAGTGAAGATCTTGAGGTGTTTCTCAATGCATTTGGCATGCTGCCTCAGCCGATGATTGACACGCAAATCCTCGCGGCATTTTGCGGCCGCCCGCTCTCCTGGGGCTTCGCCTCGATGGTGGAAGAGTTCACCGGCCTTGCGATTGATAAGAGTGAATCCCGTACCGACTGGCTGGCGCGCCCGCTGACAGAACGTCAGTGTGACTATGCGGCAGCGGATGTCTGGTATCTGCTGCCCATTGCCCATAAGTTAATGGCCGAGACCGTGCAGGCGGGCTGGCTGGATGCCGCGCTGGATGAGTGTCGCCTGATGATGCAGCGCCGTCAGGAGATTCTTGCGCCTGAAGATGCCTGGCGTGATATCAGCAATGCCTGGCAACTGCGTACTCGCCAGCTAGGCTGCCTGCGTCTGCTGGCTGACTGGCGTCTGCGTAAAGCGCGTGAGCGTGACCTGGCGGTGAACTTTGTGGTGCGTGAAGAGAACCTGTGGGCCGTGGCGCGGTATATGCCGGGCAGCATGGGCGAGCTCGACAGCATTGGTCTGTCAGGCAGTGAGATCCGCTTCCACGGTAAAACCTTGCTGGCGATGGTCGCCCAGGCGCAGGCATTGCCTGAGGAGTCGCTTCCGGAGCCGCTGGCGAATCTGGTCGATATGCCAGGCTATCGCAAAGCCTTTAAAGATATTAAAACCCTGGTGCAGGGGATTAGCGAAAACAGTGGTTTAAGCGCGGAGTTGCTGGCATCACGTCGGCAGATTAATCAGTTGCTTAACTGGCACTGGAAATTGAAAACCACCGCCAGCCTGCCGGAATTAATTAACGGATGGCGCGGGAAATTGATGGCCGATCCGCTGCAAACATTATTAGCGCAATATCCGCGATAACCCCTGTAAATAAAACCAGGGTTTTCCGTGAAAGATAATAAAAAAGGCAGAAAGATTCTGCCTTTTTTAATTATCGGGCAACCGCTGTTGCCCTGGATGTTATTTTGTCTCTTCCGGTTCCGGAAGGGTGACGTTAAGTTCCAGAATGGAAATATCATCACCTTTTTGCTCAAGCTGGACCGTGACCATTTCCGGATCAATTTGCACATATTTGCAAATCACCTCCAGAATATCGCGTTTCAGCTGCGGTAAATAATGTGGTTCTGCATCGCTACGGCGGCGTTCAGCAACAATAATTTGCAGACGCTCTTTGGCGATGTTGGCGGTGTTCTTTTTTCTTGAGAGAAAAAAGTCGAGTAATGCCATAACTTATCCTCCGAACAGGCGTTTGAGGAAACCTTTCTTCTCTTCTTCGATGAAGCGAAACGGGCGTTCTTCTCCCAACAGGCGATCCACAGTATCGGCGTAGGCTTTGCCGGCATCAGCGGCGGCGTCCAGAATAACTGGCTCTCCCTGGTTGGATGCGCGAAGCACTGACTGATCTTCCGGGATCACGCCAACCAACTTGATGCGCAGGATCTCCAGCACATCTTCCATACTCAGCATATCACCTTTGCTGACGCGCCCTGGATTGTAACGGGTCAACAGCAGGTGCTCTTTAATCGGCTCCTCACCGTTTTCGGCACGGCGGGATTTTGACGCCAGAATACCCAGGATGCGGTCAGAGTCACGCACCGACGAGACTTCCGGGTTGGTGGTGATAATGGCTTCATCGGCGAAATAGAGCGCCATCAATGCACCGGTTTCGATGCCTGCGGGTGAGTCGCAAATAATGAACGCGAAGTCCATTTTGTGCAGCTCATCGAGAACTTTTTCCACGCCTTCACGCGTTAAGGCGTCTTTGTCACGCGTCTGAGAAGCGGGAAGAATATAGAGATTCTCAGTGCGCTTATCTTTGATCAGCGCCTGGTTCAGCGTTGCATCGCCCTGAATAACGTTAACGAAATCATAAACCACACGACGCTCACAGCCCATAATCAGGTCGAGGTTACGCAGGCCAATGTCGAAATCGATAACGACGGTCTTGTTTCCCTTCTGGGCCAAACCGGTCGCGATGGCCGCGCTGGAGGTTGTTTTACCAACGCCCCCTTTACCCGAAGTAACAACAATAATGCGTGCCATAGGAGTTCCTTGTTAAAAGGGCTTAATCTAATGGTTGAATAGTCAAAGCGCTGCCTGCTAAACGTAAGCGGGCCGCTTTGCCATAATAATCGGCCGGGATCCTGTCACTCAGCCAGTATTCCCCTGCGATGGAAACCAGTTCCGCAGCAAGGTGAGTACAAAAAATTTGGGCATCCTGCGCACCGCTGGCACCTGCAAGTGCTCGTCCACGCATCATGCCATAAACATGGATATTTCCGTCGGCAATCAACTCAGCTCCAGCACTGACATGGCTGGTCACTATCAGATCACAGTCTGGCGCATAAATGCGCTGACCGGAACGAACTGGCGTATCAATCAAGCGTGTTTTTGTGACCGGTGTAACAACTGGCGCGGCCACGGCCGCTACGGGCGACGGGCGCGGCGCTTTTTCTTTCCCCTCGGTTAACAGAGGAAGACCCGCGCGTTCAATGTCGGCTTTAAGTTCGCTGTCCTGACAACCGCTGACGCCGACGACTCGCAGTCCGGTCTCCACGATGACTTTTTGCAGTTGCGACCAGTTAACCGGACTATTAAGACCGGAGACATTAATAACGATAGGGGCATGTTTTAAGAAAGCGGGGGCCTGCGCGATTTTGTCTTCTAACGCCTGGCGAATAACCTCGGGCTTTGCATCATGCAAATGAACCACTGATAAGGTAAAACTACTGCCTTTTAGCTCGATGGGCGTGTTTGACATCCTGACCTTACTCATTTTGCTATTATCACTGACAACCGAGTGATATTCCGAAGACTATTAAGCATGTTATAGTCACTATTATATTCAAGCAAGTAACCACCCATTAATTCAGAGTAATTAAGTATGTTTTGTGCGATCTACCGAAGTACCTTGCGTGACGACACTTATCTGTATGTCGAAAAAAAAGACGATTTCAGCCGCGTGCCGGAAGAATTAATGAAAAGCTTTGGCCGTCCACAGCTGGCGATGCTGCTGCCGCTTGATGGTCGCAAAAAACTGGCGAATGCGGATCTGGAAAAAGTGAAAGCCGCGTTAACCGCCCAGGGTTTTTATTTGCAGTTGCCGCCGCCGGAAGATTTGTTGAAACAGCATATTTCTTTAAACAGCTAAAACGGCCTGCCAGCAATGTGGTGGATCGATTCCGCCACATCGTGATTCCTCCTTCTGATATCTACGGTAAGACTTTGGTATTTGACAAACCGTCAGGCGGCGCGGATAGTCATTTTTCTCTCATCTTCAATGCGTTACTTAGGGGAAAACCATGTACCAACATCATAACTGGCAGGGCGCACTGCTGGACTACCCGGTGAGTAAAGTCGTCTGCGTGGGGAGTAACTACGCAAAACATATTAAAGAAATGGGTAGCGCTACGCCGGAAGAGCCGGTGCTGTTTATTAAACCTGAAACGGCATTATGCGACCTGCGGCAACCGCTGGCGTTACCGCAGGATTTTGGCTCTGTCCACCATGAAGTTGAGCTGGCGGTATTGATTGGCGCCACGCTGCGTCAGGCCACCGAAGAGCACGTACTGAAAGCTATCGCGGGCTATGGCGTTGCACTGGATCTGACCTTGCGCGATCTGCAAGGCAAAATGAAAAAAGCCGGGCAACCCTGGGAAAAAGCCAAGGGCTTTGATAACTCCTGCCCGATTTCCGGTTTTATTCCGGCGGCTGAATTTAACAGCGATCCGCAAAATACGCCGCTTGGCCTGACGATTAACGGTGAAGTGCGCCAGCAGGGTTCGACCTCTGACATGATCCACAAAATTGTGCCGCTGATTGCCTATATGAGCCGCTATTTCACCCTCAAAGCCGGTGACGTGGTGCTGACAGGCACCCCGGACGGCGTCGGGCCGCTGCACAGTGGCGATGAGCTGGAAGTGAGCTTTAACGGTCTGTCGCTGACCACCCGCGTACTCTGAATGCGTTTGCCGCTCGAAATGGGCGGCAAAACTTGCATCCCCCTGCCAGACTGGTTATAAGGTGCTCCCTGGTTTTTAATGGCGAACAGACTTATGAACGACACACCTTTCTGGCAAAGCAAAACTCTGGAACAAATGACGGACGCGGAGTGGGAATCGCTGTGTGACGGCTGTGGTCAGTGCTGCCTGCACAAACTGATGGATGAAGACAGCGATGAAATCTACTTCACCAACGTCGCCTGCCGTCAGCTCAATATCAAAACCTGCCAGTGCCGTAACTATGAGCGTCGCTTCGAGTATGAGCCGGACTGCATTAAACTGACCCGCGACAATCTGCCGACCTTCGAATGGCTACCGCCCACCTGCGCATACCGCCTGCTGGCGGAAGGGAATGCATTACCGCTCTGGCATCCTTTGCGTACCGGCTCCAAGGATATGATGCACAAACAGCGCATCACCGTCCGCCATATCGCGGTCAAAGAGTCCGAAGTCCGCGACTGGCAGGATCATATTTTGAATAAGCCTGAATGGGCGCGGTGAGACGTTGGTTTGAACGGTGTTTTGTCTTACTGATTTTGTTCCAGGGGCACTGATGGGGCACCATCTTCGACATTTACTGTTAAAAAGGTACATATGGCGATGCATCTCATCATGACTGTCTGAACCATTTTAGCCATCAGGAAGCGTGGGTTGGCGAAGGATAAAAAATAGATATATACCCAAAAAATTTGAGCCGCATCGCGGCGGCAAGCGAAGATATCTTAGGGAGCATGGATAACGATATGCCGGGGTGGCTAAACGTAGTCAGCAAAGAGGCAGCTTGAAGTATGATGGGGATACCCTCCATGTTATTTAGGTTAGGGAATGGATTTATTATTTTTTCATTAGAGTGGACATTGTTGATATCCTTAAGCCATCAACTCTGGAGATGATTCAGTGAAACAGAAAGTTTTTATTTTTATTTTGGGGATGATAGTTTCGGCTTTGTTGGGTGCGGCTGCCAATTATTTAGGCTATTTAAAATGGTCAACTAAGGTCGCAGCACAAAAAACGGTCTGCATCATAAGTGCGCCGGAGATGGCGATTAAAGAAGCGGAAATAATTCAATTAGAGGCGCTGGGAGAAACGGCTCAACCAGCCAGTGATGGTAAAACGCCCCTGAGAGAATTCAGTAAATGTCTGGAAAAAGTCGATCCGAAAATGAGCGACCTTGAATTCGCGAAAAAAATGTATAAAGAAAGTCAATCAAACCCAGTAAAATAAAGCCATCAGCCCACCAGTCAAAGGTTGGTGGGCGTGGTTAGAATTGTGCAATTGCCTGTTTTTTTTTATATGTTCTTCCTGAAAATAGGAACAGGAAACATATGGATAAATTGAAGCGGCAGCCCGGATACTGACTCCAGTGCCCGATAACAAATATCCACAAAATCCGCGCCTGCCAATAATGGTAGTCACTTCCTGAGCATATAGCAGTGTTAATATGTTTCCGATAACAATCAAAGGAAACAATAAATGAAAAAAGTGCTTATGGTCATGATGATTAGCGTTGCTTTAGCGGGATGTGCCTCAAGTGGTAATCAATCTCTAAAAAAAGAATCTGAAGCAAGCGTAAAGTCTAAAGTTGTTGAAGGTGTTACAACAAAGGCTGAAGTTAAGAAAATTTTTGGCTCACCGGCCAAAACGTCATTCACTGACGGTGGAAAAGAGATCTGGACCTATGAACTGGCAGATGTCTCTTTGGATGCCGTAAGCTATATTCCGGTTGTTAACTGGTTTGGCTCTTCTGCATCTGGCACCAAGAAAGAATTGGTTATTATGTTTGATGGAGATAAAGTCCAGCGTTATTCCATGTCAGAATCTCCTGTCTCAACAAAAACAGGGCTATTCAAGTAAGTATTATCTGTCCTGATTTATATTCGTCATATACCCAAAATATGTCGAGTTGCAGGACAAAAATGCGCTGGTGTTTTTGAACAACACTTTCGCTGGCCCTAACGGGGTGAGGCACTGGCCGGATAATGCGGCAATGCAGTGACAAATTTGAACAGCCGGAGCCTGCCTCTGATGAGGGACATGAATGGCCCTCACAAATCCCCAGTCACTTACTGCAGTAAGTGACTGCGGTGCGCAAATGTAGCTAATGCCCATGCAGTATGACGGGGATAGCTTTAACTGCGTGATATCTATCAACGCGGTTTTGTGTGAAACAACTCGTCGCTGCCGTTATCCTCTTCCACCCAAAAGTTGATATTAAACTGCGCATCATCGCTTAATTCGATGCGGTGCCAGTACTGCGGCGGGCTGGTAGCGAACTGTCCGGCGTTAATCACCACCATCGCTTCATGCTCTGTCGCCTGTTCGTTGGCGAACCCAAAATATGTCACCGTGCCTTCCATCACCACAAGTTGCCCAAACACTCCGGCGGCAGTGTTGTGATGCGACAGCAGCGCTGCCGGGACGGTTGCTTTAGTAAAGAAAGGGGTGGAGCGTTTGACTTTCCAGTTGGCGGGAATGCGTAAGTGCGACATAAATTTCTCCTATAAAGTTGCATTTAATATACATCTTTAAGATTGGGTTTGCCATGACAGCTTTAATCCTTTGATGTCCCAAATCACTACCATTAACGTCATTTAAGACGTCCTGATCTCCATTATGCTCCTGTCATCGCATCACTCAGCGGATGTGCCGACACGCTTTCGGCACAACCTGAATTGAGGATGTCCACTGTCTCTCTTAAGAGGAATAACAGCGTGAAACTAACAGGAAACACGATCTTTATTACTGGCGGTACATCGGGTATTGGCCGCGCGATGGCGGAAAAATTCCAGCAACTGGGTAACAAAGTGATTATCTCTGGCCGACGTAAAGCCTTACTCGACAGCGTCACGGCGGCGAATCCGGGGATGGACTCGGTCCTGCTGGATGTCACCCAGGCGCAGAGCATTAACGCCGCTGCACAAGAGGTCCTTACGCGTTATCCGGCGTTGAATGTGGTTATCAACAATGCGGGGATTATGCCCTTTGATGATGCTGCGGGTGAACTGGATGACGAAATGGCCACCACGCTGCTGAATACCAATTTACTCGGCCCCGTGCGGGTGAGTGCGGCATTTGTCGCCCATCTGAAACAACAACCCGATGCCGTCATTATCAATAACAGCTCCATTCTGGCTTTCCTGCCGCTGGCCAGCAATGCGCTCTATTCCGCGACAAAGGCGGCCATTCACTCTTACACCTTATCCCAACGTTTTTTGCTGCGTGACAAGGGCGTTAAGGTCATTGAAATTGCACCGCCCTGGGTCGATACCGATCTTATCTACAGAAGCGGCGATCCCCGGGCGATGCCGCTGGCGGATTTTATCCAGCAGACCTTCGAGAAGCTGGGGACCGATACTCCGGAAGCTATCGTCGACAGCGTTCTTCCCGCCCGCGCTAATCCCGGCGCGCAGGAACATACGCTGGTGGACGCCTTCAATCAGTCGATGATTGACAGCCCCATACCTGTTGCATAAGAGGCTCAGGGGCAGGCGACTGCCCCTTTGAGAAATGACCATGAAAAATCATCTTTCCCGCTCGCAAAGACATGCGCTCTGGGCCCTGAGTCTGGCCTATTTTGTGCAGGCTACCGGCGCATTGTCGGTTGCGGGCAGTCTCGCCCCTATAGCTGATGAATGGGGATTAAGCGACGGGCAAAGCGCCCGATTGCTGTCCATTTTTGGTCTTACCTTTGCGCTGGGAGCGCCGCTGGCGCAGGTCTTTTTTGGTAAGATTTTTCGCCGGGATCAGGTTCTGGCTGGCATGCTGGTTTTCGGGCTGGGCGCGGTTATCTTCGCCATAGCGCCTGACTACCGGGTGCTGGTTATCTCACGCATCATTATGGGGCTGGGCGCCTCTCTGATCGGGCCGGTGCTGGTGGCCCTCGGTGCTGAGCTGGTGGTGCAGAAGGAGCGGGGGAGTGCGATTGCCATGATTTTGCTGGGCGTCTCTCTTGCCAGCATGGTGGGGATTCCTCTCGCGGCCTGGATTGCCCATGCGTGGGGGGCCCGCATCCTGTTTATCCTCGTTGCAGCCACCAGCGGCATTACGGCTTTGGGCGTGTGGGTCTTTGTCCCTAATATCGTCAAAGGCGTTGATGTCCGCCTCGGCAATATTGTTGACGTTCTGCTTGAGGGGAAATCGCTGGCGGCATTTCTGGTGGTCTTTTTTATCACCTCCGGCGTGTACGACATGTACGCCTTTATTTCGCCGATTATCCGCGATAGCTGGCATGGCGATACCCCTCAGGTTTCGCTGGCCCTGGCGATTATTGGTGCGGCCGGTATTGCCGGGAATCTGTTTGTCGGTCGCGCTGCCCGGCGTTACAGCGCGGAACGGTTGCTGGTTGCCGGGATGACGCTGCTGGTAGCGGATATGTTGATAATCATGCTGTTACCGGGACACCTGGCTCTGCTCTATCTGTTGCTGGTGTTTTGGGCCTTCGCCACCGATCTGTTATGGCCGACGCAACAACGGCGTATTGTCGAGATCTCAGCGCCAGAGACGCGGGGCATTTCACTGGCGCTAACCAGCGCATTTATGTTCTGCGGCATCGGTTTTGGCTCTGCGGTGGCATCGTACCTCTACCCGTTATTTGGCTTTTATGGTGTGATGCTGAGTTCCGTGTTCTTTTTATTGCTGGCGCTGGCGAGCTTAGGGATCTCCGAACGCCTTCGGGGGCGTACCCGCGAGTTTCAGATAGTCAGCCAGTGATGTTATGGAGTGGCTATGCACCGAGTCGGGATAATTATTTCTGACCACTTTCAGATGCTGGCGCTGTCGACTCTGACGGTGCTGGAGTTTGCAAATTATGCGAATGGCAAAACCTTTTACCAACCGCAGGTCTATTCAGAATCTGGCGGCACGGTGCGTTCCTCGCTGGGGATCGGCGTCGAAACGCTGCCATTGGGGCCTGACGCCCTTGCCGATACCTGGCTTGTGGCCGGTGTGGTGTCGCCGGTCCAGGAACCTGCCAGCGATGGCGTAGTGCATTTTTTGCAAACCACTGCGCGCAATGCAAGGCGGGTTGCCGGGATCTGTACCGGCGCTTTTGTACTGGCGCAGGCCGGGTTACTCAATGAAAAACGGGCAACAACCCACTGGGCGCATGCCCGCAGCCTTGCGGTTATGCATCCAACCGTGCAGCTCGCCGAGGACCGTATTTTTATCATCGATGATCGCATCTGGACCTCGGCAGGAATGACCGCAGGGCTTGATATGGTGCTCGGCATGGTGGAAAAGGATCTGGGGGCCGACATTGCGCGGGTTGTCGCCCACCGGCTGGTGATGAGTCAGCGACGTTCCGGCGGGCAGACCCAGCATTCGGAAATTCTGGCGCTGGCTCCGCGTTCCGATCGACTCCAGCGGGCGCTGGAATATGCCCGAAGTCATCTGGGGAAAACGCTGACCGTCGAACTGCTGGCAGAGGCCGTGCATTTGAGCCCCCGTCAGTTAAGTCGCTTGTTTCGTCAGGAAACAGGGAAATCGCCGGCCAAGGCCATTGAGGGGCTGCGTCTGGAGGCCGCAAGGCTGATGATTGAGGAAAGCCGTCTTTCTCTCGACGCCATTGCCCACGAAGCAGGATTCCGTGACGGACGCCATATGCGGGAGGTGTTTATTCGCGGCTATGGTATTCCGCCACAGTCTTTACGCAGCGGGCGTTAGCTCGCTCTTTCATACAGGCATAAAAAAATCCGCCGGTGTTTTTAACACCAGCGGATTTTTATCGGGTAACCACTCAGCCAAAAGTGAGGCTTAACGGCTGAACAGATCGCGTCTTTTCGGTTTGAAAGGCTGGGCAATAAGCACCAGGGCTGCAACCACAAAATAGGCGGCAAAGATACCCAGTAACCACTGCGGCATCTCCAGAGACAGGAACTGCCACTGTTTTTCAGCGCAATCGCCGGAAGCAACAAAGATTTGCGGCAGCCATTTATCCAGCGGCAACCATGTCGGGAAACGGGCTGCGAAGTCGCAGGTCGCAAAAGGAGAGGGGTGTAACTGGATCATTGTATGTTCGTATGCCAGCTGGAATCCGCGCCAGGCGCTGTAAAGCCAGATGAAGATCGCGACATAGCGTAAAGGTGTTTTCGGTGCAATCGCACCCACAATTCCCGCTCCCATCACACCAAAAAGCGCGGAACGTTCGTAAATACAGAGGACGCAGGGTTTCAACAGCATAACGTGCTGGAACCACAGCGCCACGAGTTCAAGCGCAAGTGCAGTGAACGCCATTAACAGCCAGGCGCCACGCCCGCGAGAGCACTTGTTTAAGAATCGCAACATAATCATTTCCCTGGGACACGCATAGACAAAGCAGTGTAAACGAATTCACCACGCAAGCCACTATCACAAAAGAAAATAATACGTAATTGAATGTTTATCCGGCATCAGGTTAAAGGCTGTCGCGAACTATGTAATTAAAGCGCTAAAGCCAACCCGTTTTTTGATGACAGGAAGCAGATCCTGGCAGATAAAAAAAGGATATCCCCACAAGCATTATGGCAATGAACCTTGAAACTTATTGAATATATTAAAATGGGTAGCCGATCCCCTTTTTCTTCGCCCCGCAAGCTATCTGCCCCTGAGCGGGTCTGGTATGATGATTGATCTTTGCTGAGTTGTTTAATGGAAATCTCACTATGGTCATAAAGGCGCAGAGCCCGGCGGGTTTCGCAGAAGAGTACATTATTGAAAGTATCTGGAATAGCCGCTTCCCTCCGGGATCGATTCTTCCGGCAGAACGCGAACTTTCCGAACTGATTGGCGTCACCCGTACCACACTGCGTGAAGTGTTACAGCGTTTAGCCCGTGATGGCTGGCTGACTATTCAGCACGGTAAACCCACGAAAGTGAATAACTTCTGGGAAACGTCAGGATTAAATATTCTGGAAACACTGGCGCGTCTGGACCATGAGAGTGTTCCGCAGCTGATCGACAACCTGTTGTCGGTGCGCACCAATATCGCCACTATCTTTATTCGCACCGCGTTTCGTCAGCACCCTGACCAGGCGCTGGAAGTGCTGGCGAAGACGCGTGAAGTGGAAGATCACGGGGATGCGTTTGCTGAGCTGGATTACAATATTTTCCGCGGCCTCGCATTTGCCTCAGGCAACCCCATTTACGGCCTGATCCTCAACGGGATGAAAGGGTTGTACACCCGCATCGGGCGTCATTACTTTGCCAGCCCTGAAGCGCGTAGCCTTGCTCTGGGCTTCTATCATCGTCTGGTTGAGCTTTGCGAGCAGAAGCTCCATGACCAGGTGTATGAAACTGTGCGTAAATACGGGCATGACAGCGGTGAGATCTGGCAGCGGATGCACAAAAATCTGCCGGGTGATTTAGTGATGCACGGGCGATAAAGCAAAGAAAAACCCCTCATAACCAGATGGCGAGGGGTTTGAAGGGCGATTAAATCGTATTAGCGCGGGCCGGGCAGCGGTCCAGTAATTCCACACTGCCATCCTCATTTTGCTGTTCCAGGGTCACATCAAATCCCCACAACCGGTGTACATGCTTAAGCACTTCCCGACGGCCTTTATCCAGCGGCGCGCGGTTGTGCGGAATATAGCGCAGCGTCAGCGAACGGTCACCGCGCAGGTCCACATTCCAGACCTGAATATTCGGCTCCAGGTTGCTCAGATTGTACTGTGACGACAGCTTGTTGCGAATTTCACGGTAGCCCTCTTCGTTGTGAATGGCGGCAATCTCAAGATAGTTATTGCGATCGTCATCAAGCACGCTAAAGAGGCGGAAATCACGCATCACTTTCGGCGACAGGAACTGGCTGATAAAGCTCTCATCCTTAAAGTCGCGCATGGCGAAATGCAACGTCTGCAACCAGTCGGACCCGGCGATATCAGGGAACCAGTATTTGTCCTCGTCAGTGGGCGACTGACAAATACGCTTGATATCCTGGAACATCGCAAAGCCCAGGGCGTAAGGGTTGATGCCGCTGTACCACGGGCTGTTATATGGCGGCTGGAACACCACATTGGTATGGCTATGCAGGAACTCCAGCATAAAGCGATCCGTCACTTTGCCTTCGTCATACAGGTGATTAAGAATGGTGTAATGCCAGAAGGTGGCCCAGCCCTCGTTCATGACCTGAGTCTGTTTCTGCGGATAAAAATACTGGCTGACCTTACGCACTATGCGCAAAATCTCACGCTGCCAGGACTCCAGCAGCGGGGCATTTTTCTCCATAAAATAGAGTAAATTCTCCTGCGGTTCGGACGGGTAGCGACGGGCCTCAATAACGGCTTTCTCTTCCTCACGTTTCGGCAGGGTGCGCCACAGCGTGTTGACCTGGCTTTGCAGGTACTCTTCCCGGCTTTTTTGCCGCGCTTTCTCCTCCTGTAAGGAGATTTTCTGCGGACGCTTATAGCGATCCACACCGTAGTTCATCAGGGCATGGCAGGAGTCGAGGAGTTTTTCCACCTCTTCAACGCCATAACGCTCTTCGCAGTCGGTAATGTATTTACGGGCAAAAATCAGGTAATCGACAATCGAGCTGGCATCGGTCCAGCTGCGGAACAGATAGTTGTTTTTGAAAAACGAATTATGGCCATAGCAGGCGTGCGCCATCACCAGCGCCTGCATGGTAATGGTGTTCTCTTCCATCAGATAGGCGATACAGGGATTGGAGTTAATCACAATCTCATACGCCAGCCCTTGCTGACCATGCTTATACAGGCGTTCTGTTTCGATAAACTTCTTACCGAATGACCAGTGAGGATAGTTAATCGGCATCCCGACGCTGGAGTAGGCATCCATCATCTGCTCGGAGGTGATGACTTCGATTTGATGCGGGTAAGTCTCCAGGCGGTAAAGCTTCGCCACCCGGTCGATCTCGGCGAGATACACATCCAGGAGATCGAAGGTCCAGTCAGGTCCATCACTGAGACGTATGGTGTCCTTATTCATGGAATCAATCGTAGCCATTAGCGCGCCCTCGTTGTTTGAACCCTCTCTGTATGGAAGGTCTCATTTCAATGATAGATCACGCAATAAAAACTGTAAGTCAGTGATGTTTTTTTCTTCACGATATCTTGTGGTTGAATAGCGGGAAAGACGTATCTTGTCAGCATATTGTACTGCCGGAAAAGGCCGTGCAGCAGGAGATGCCAGCGCGGTAAGTCCCTTTATATCGGGAAAGGTGTGAGAAATATCACCATAAAAAAGCCATATGTTGAATAACATTTTCATCTGGGTTATCAATTTGTAATCAGACGATTGTGCTTTACATACAGGAGCAGGCTATGCGAGTTGTGGTACTGGGCGGCGGCGTGGTGGGAGTCACCAGCGCGTGGTATTTATGCCAGGCGGGACACGAGGTGACGTTGATAGACAGAGAGCCAGGGCCGGCTCTGCAAACCAGTGCCGCGAATGCGGGGCAGATCTCACCCGGCTACGCGGCGCCCTGGGCCGCACCAGGCGTACCGCTGAAAGCGGTCAAATGGATGTTCCAGCGTCATGCGCCACTGGCAATAAGCCTTGATGGCAGTACATCCCAGTTGAAATGGATGTGGCAAATGCTGCGTAACTGCGACAGTCGTCACTACATGGAAAACAAAGGCCGGATGGTGCGTCTGGCTGAGTACAGTCGTGACTGCCTTAAGCTTCTGCGTGATGAGACCCAAATCCAGTATGAAGGGCGACAAGGGGGCACGCTGCAACTGTTCCGCACGGCTGAACAATACGAGAATGCCACTCGTGATATCGCCGTACTCAAAGATGCGGGCGTACCTTACCAGTTGCTGGAGTCAGCCCGTCTGGCTGAAGTGGAACCGGCGCTGGCCTCCGAGGCCCACAAACTGAGCGGTGGCCTGCGCTTACCGAACGACGAAACCGGCGACTGCCAGCTCTTTACCCAAAGGCTGGCGGAAATGGCCGCCCAGGCCGGGGTAACCTTCCGCTTTAATACCCCGGTCGAGAGGCTGTTATATGAAAACGGGCAAATCTACGGGGTGAAATGCGGCGAAGAGGTTGTCAAAGCCGACGCTTACGTGATGGCATTTGGCTCTTATTCCACGGCTATGCTGAACGGCATTGTCGATATTCCGGTTTATCCCCTGAAAGGCTATTCACTGACCATACCCATTGCGGATGAGGCGGGCGCGCCGGTTTCAACTATCCTCGATGAAACATACAAAATTGCCATTACCCGCTTTGACCAGCGGATCCGCGTTGGCGGCATGGCGGAAATTGTCGGGTTTAACACCGCATTACGTGAACCCCGACGCGCCACCCTGGAAATGGTTGTAAAAGATCTCTTCCCGCGTGGCGGGCACATTGAGCAGGCAGCATTCTGGACGGGGCTGCGCCCGATGACACCCGATGGCACGCCGATTGTGGGCGCTTCACCGTTTAAAAACCTGTGGCTCAATACCGGACACGGTACCCTTGGCTGGACGATGGCCTGTGGTTCTGGTCAGCTACTCAGCGACCTTATCTCAGGCCGCACACCGGCCATTAGTTGGGAAGATTTGAGCGTGACAAGATACCTTCCGGGTTTTCATCCGGCGCAACCACAGCACCTGCATGGTGCGCATAACTAAAGTAAGGAGACAGCATGTCACGTCCTGTTCAGGCGGTGATAGATTTGCAGGCGCTGCGCAACAATTTGCAGGTCGTACGCCGCACCGCACCCGCATCACGCGTCTGGTCGGTGGTCAAAGCAAATGCTTATGGTCATGGGATCGACCGAATCTGGCGGGCGCTGGAAGGCACTGATGGTTTCGCGATGCTGAATCTGGAAGAGGCCATTTTGCTCCGGGAGCGCGGCTGGAAAGGGCCGATCCTGATGCTCGAGGGCTTTTTTCATGCCGATGAGCTGCCGCTGTTTGATAAATACCGTCTCACCAGCAGTATCCACAGTAACTGGCAGCTAAAAGCGTTGCAGGATGCCCGGTTACACGCGCCGCTGGATGTCTATCTGAAGATAAACAGCGGCATGAACCGGCTGGGCTTTTTGCCTCAGCGGGTGCCAGGCATCTGGCGACAATTGCGGGAGCTCGCCAACGTCGGCGATATTACGCTGATGGCCCATTTCGCCAATGCCGAACATCCCGATGGCATTACCGATGCCGTGGCCCGCATAGGGCAGGCTTCAGAGGGGCTGGAGTGCCCGCGTTCACTCGCTAACTCAGCGGCAACGCTCTGGCACCCTGAGGTGCAGGCGGACTGGGTGCGGCCAGGTATTATTCTGTATGGCGCTTCGCCCTCAGGCCAGTGGCAGGATGTGGCAAACAGCGGTATTCGCCCGGTGATGACCCTGACCAGCCAGATTATCGCCATTCAAACGCTACAGGCGGGCGATTGCGTCGGTTACGGCAGCAGGTATTGCGCAAGCCAGGAGCAACGTATCGGCATTGTGGCCTGCGGTTACGCGGATGGTTATCCCCGGCTGGCGCCCACCGGGACGCCCGTTATGGTTGATGGCATTCGTACCGGCACGGTAGGGGCGATTTCGATGGATATGCTGACCGTCGACTTAACGCCCTGTCCGCACGCCGGTATCGGGACACCGGTTGAGCTGTGGGGAAATGAGGTCAAAATTGATGAGGTAGCTTCTGCGGCGGGAACCGTGGGCTATGAGCTGATGTGCGCCTTAGCGCCACGGGTTCCTGTTGTGACAGTGTAACTTTGTGCGAGGCGGTTATTCCGCCTCGTCTTCTGCGACCCGTACCCCCACTTTCAGCACGGCATTCTCTGCTTTTTCCGCTACCGTCCAGATCATTCCGGCAAACTCCACCTGATCGCCAACTACCGGGGCTGCCCCCAGCAGTTGCTGGACAATTTCACCCAGCGTCTGCTGTTTTTCGCGGTAATCCATCCCCTCTTCAAGCCCGTAAATCAGTGCCACATCAGCAAATTTGGCATTGGCTTCAAGAATAAAATCACCAAAGAAGCGCTGATCGAGAGCGACCGGCGGCGTCTGGCTAAACAGCTTGCCGAGTGCCGGCAGATCGCGTTCACGGCCAATCACGCAGAGCACGTCGCCCTCGCGTAAGCGGGTGCTGCCGCTGGGATGCAGCAGGGCATTATCGCGAAACAGGGCGGCAATACGGGTTTCTGCGGGCATATGTAAATCGCGAAGGGCTGCCCCAACGCACCATTTGTCGGCACTGAGCTGGTAGACAAACTGCTCCCACGGGTTATCGGGGTGGATATCAAGACCCAGCCGGGAGACCGGCATCCCCACCGGTGGAACCACGACCCTGGCTTTCTTCGCCGCCCAACTGAGAGAGGTCCCCTGGAACAGGAGTGAAATTAACACCACGAAGAAGGCAAGATTAAAGAACAATCGCGCATTATCAAGGCCGGCCATCATCGGGAAGACCGCGAGAATAATCGGCACTGCGCCGCGTAGTCCGACCCAGCTGATAAAAATGCGTTCGCGCAGATTAAACCCGCGAAACGGCAGCAGCCCGGCGAAGACCGACAGCGGACGGGCGACAAAAATCATCCACGCGGAGAGGAGCAGCGCCGGAACGGCAATAGGCAGCAGGTCGGAGGGCGTGACCAGCAGCCCCAGCACCAGGAACATCCCAATCTGCGCCAGCCATGCCAGACCATCAAAGTTTTGCTGGATGGCAAAGCGATTGCGGATCGGCCGGTTACCGAGCACAAAGCCGCACAGATAAACCGCCAGAATGCCGCTGCCATGAATCGCCGTGGTGACGGCAAACACCAGAATGCCGCCGCTTAACGCCAGCAGAGGATAGAGGCCGGGCGGGAGATCGATACGGTTAACCATCTGCAGCAGCAGGTAGCCGCCGCCGAGGCCAAGTAAAATCCCCAGACCAAACTCCTGCACGATATGCACGGCAAACATCCAGTTCAGCCCGTAGTGGTGCTGCTGGATCATCTCAATCAGGGTGATGGTTAAAAACACCGCCATGGGGTCGTTACTGCCGGATTCGATCTCAAGCGTAGATCCCACACGTTCGTTCAGCCCCTTGCCGCCAAGCAGGGAGAAGACCGCGGCCGCATCGGTGGAGCCGACAATCGCGCCAATCAGCAGGCCTTCTATCAGATCGAGGTGGAACAACCAGGCCGCCATCATCCCGGTAAGACCAGAGGTTATCAGCACGCCCACGGTTGCCAGCGACAAGGCCGGTCCGAGTGCAACGCGAAAGGAGCTGGCCTGGGTGCGCATACCGCCGTCGAGCAGGATCACCGCCAGCGCCAGGTTACTGACCAGGTAGGCGAAAGGGTAGTTATCGAACGGGATGCCGCCAATGCCATCAACGCCTGCCAGCATACCAATAGCAAGGAAGATGACCAGGATAGGAATACCAAGACGGGAAGAAAATGAACTTAATAAAATGCTACAGGTTACAAGGACTGAACCCAAAATAAACAGACTAATTACCGCCTCAGCGTCCAATGTCGTACTTCTCCTCTCGACGTCGCTTCACTTACAATCCGCGCACCACCACGTGCCTGGCACAACCAGACACTCCAGTATGAATATCATTATTATATTAACGGCAGAAAAGTTGAATTAATCAGTCTGATGTATATTTTTTTATGCTGACAGCACCGGATGCCCACTAATTGTCAGCTGCGTCTGCTCAGCATGATGCAAAACGGCCCGCGCGCCCAAAGGCAAGGTTACCGTCTGCTGCTCATGACCAAAGGCCAGTCCCGTTATCACCGGGATAGTCAGCCGGCTTCTCAGGTAATCCACCATCCGGGAAAGATTGTAGCCCGCATCATAATCATTTTCCCCGGCATGGCTGAAACTGCCCAGAATCAGCGCCTTTTGCCGCGCCAGCACCCCTGCGTGCAGCAACTGCAACAACATCCGCTCTACGCGGAACGGATGCTCATTAATGTCTTCCACCACCAAGATGCCGCCGCTGATATTCGGCAACCAGGGCGTCCCCACCAGCGACACCAGCATGGCAAGATTCCCGCCCCACAATGTCCCTTCAGCCTGACAGCGCGGCCCGTCGCCTGCCCACTCAATGGTGAAGCGCTCATGGCGCAGCGCCCGCCAGAAATGTTCCATCGTAAAGTCGTTGAGTTCAGGCGCGCCGAAATTGGCGGCCAGCATCGGTCCGCTGAAGGTGATCACATTACTCTGGGCGAGTAAACCACACTGCAGGGCGGTGAAGTCACTGTGACCGCATATCAGCAACGGATTTTCACGCTGACGCGCCGCCAGCCCTGACCAGTCCACCTGCTCCAGCAGACGGCTGGCACCGTAACCCCCGCGCACGGGCAACACAATCACATCGCTCCCCTCGACGTTGACCAGCCCGTCAAGATCGCGGAGGCGCTCGGCATCGCTACCGGCAAAACGTTGTTCCCGGCGGGCGATCACCTGCTGGTTATCTACCTGATGTCCTTGCGTCTCCAGGCGCTGCACCCCAAGGGCTGCCGCTGACTGATTAATGCAATAGCCGGAGGGGGCAATTAAATGAAACCTGGACATGGTAATTCCTTGCTGACATCTGATCGGAAACCGTTATCATGCCGCTAACCCTGTTCGTTGTCATCCGTAGAGATGCGTTCATAAAAGAAGGATTGCGCGTGAAATTAAGATGGTTTGCATTTTTAGTCGTATTGCTGGCCGGTTGTAGCTCGAAACAAGATTACCGCAAGCCGGACTGGAACCCGGAAGTGCCCGTTAAACGGGCGATGCAATGGATGCCGATCAGCGAAAAAGCAGGAGCGGCGTGGGGCGTCAGTCCACGTCTGATCACCGCCATGATCGCGGTTGAATCGGGGGGCAATCCTGCGCTTGTCAGCAAATCTAACGCCGTCGGGTTGATGCAGTTAAAGGCCTCAACCGCAGGGCGTGAAGTCTATCAGCGCATGGGATGGAGCGGTGTGCCGAGTACCAGCGAGCTGAAGAACCCGGAGCGTAATATCTCCATGGGGGCGGCTTATCTGAGTATTCTCGAGCACGGACCGCTGGCCGGAATTGAAAACCCGGAAGTGATGCAATATGCGCTGGTGGTCTCTTACGTCAACGGCGCGGGGGCGTTGCTGCGAACCTTCTCATCCGACAGAAAAAAGGCCATCAACGAGATTAATGATTTGAGCGCGAGCGAATTCTTCGAACACATCGTGGATAACCACCCTGCGCCTCAGGCGCCGCGCTACATCTGGAAAGTACAAAAGGCACTGGATGCGATGTAATTAGCGCACCCGGTTAGCGCGTTCGCGCGCTTCGCGCTCCAGCGAGAAAATAATGCGCTGGAGTTCGCGCTCCACCCCTGGGCTGACGTTTAGGAAACGGAAGCTCAGGCGAGGCGTGGTAATTGTCTCGTTCTTGCCATCCACCACTTTACGTTCACCAATGGCGATAAGCTGGGCATCAAAGTAGAACTGCCCCCAGGATGCCATATCCAGCTCAATCTGCGAAAAACGCATTCCGGCCTGTAAACCTTCCGGCAGCGCGCCATCCAGTAAGGCGCCCATTCCACCCAATGACAGGTCGAAAAGACGAAAACGCAGCTCTGCTTTATTGGGCATCAGCGCTTTGCAGAAATAAGCCGGATGAAGCGGGGCGTTGATACGAAAATATTCCCGGCGCTGAATAAAGTAGAGCATGTCGGGCAAGTGGGTGATAAAGGCTGGCAAAGACTGCCAGGTGCCGCTTTCGAGTTTCGGCAGCGTAAATTCTACCTTCGCTCCCTGGGTTTCCGCCGAGAATGTGACTTTAGCGGCGCGCTGCACGGAAGCGTTATCTGAGTCCTGGCTACCAAAGTCCAGCACCAGTGCTTCAGGGGTAACTTCAAGGATCTTGCTGATGAACTGCCCGCTTGCCCAGGTGATACGCACCGGGACATCATTCTTTTGCAGGTCACGGATCACGCCGAGCACCGCTAAGGGGTTATTTTTCAGGAACTGCTCACTGTATTTACTCACGCCGAAAGGCTCCCTGGAAACTTTACAGACCGTATGCACCGTTTATCGGCATTTTGCGATATTTCTTAAGACAAAAGCGAAATTATTTTACGTCAGATTTCGATTAAGTCAGTGAGATGAAAATGGTTTTCACTACGTCGCCTATACTTAACGCAGCGCATCGCCATCGTGGCTGACGCGTTTGTATGACGATTGAGCAGGAGAGAGCAAAAATGGGCATCATTGCGTGGATTGTTTTTGGCCTTATCGCAGGCATTATAGCCAAGTTCATCATGCCAGGCCGGGACGGCGGCGGCTTTATTCTGACCTGCGTTCTCGGGATTGTTGGTGCGGTTGTCGGTGGCTGGCTTGCCACCATGCTTGGGATGGGCGGCGACGTGACCGGTTTCAATTTCCACAGCTTCGCCGTTGCGGTGGTTGGTGCGATCGTGGTACTGGGCGTCTTCAGGATGATCCGCAGGGACTGAGCGATTTCCTGCATCTCACCCCATTTATGAAAAACCCGGCAGAAAGCCTTCTGCCGGGTTTTGTTTCTCTTACTGCGCGACTTTTTGTTGGGCAGGTCCGGCGTCGACGACGGGCTGCGTGGCCGGCAGGCTGTCACAGGGGTTCTCTTTCGGGCAGACTAAATCCAGCATACTGAGGGTCACCCCGTTGGTCCAGCCAAAGCCATCCTGCAACGGATACTCACCGCCGCCCCCGCCGGTGCCGGTGGTGCTGACATCGTATTTCTCAACCAGTTTTTTCTCGCGATCCCAGGTATGTTGCACGTTGGAAAGGAAGCGCCAGGTGACATCCATAGCCAGTTTTTGCTGGTCGTAATTCTTAAGCCCGGCGGTGGCAACCCACTGTAATGGCGCCCAGCCGTTCGGGGCATCCCACTGCTGACCGCTGTTAACCGTGGTGGTGGTCAGCCCGCCGGGTTTGAGTAAGTGAGCCTGGGTTGCGCTCGCGACTTTATCCGCACGATCTCTGGCGGCGGCATTCACATACAGCGGGAAGAGGGCGGCAGCGGTTAACTGGTTACGGACTTTCTTCGTTTTCAGATCGTAATCCGCGTACCAGCCCTCTTTGTCGTTCCACAGATTCGCCTCCATCGCTTTCTGGCGCGCCATAGCGAGTGCTTCAAACTTTTGCGCCTTAGCGCTGTCGCCGGAGGCCTGGCTTGCGCGGGCGATCACCTTCTCCAGCTTGAACATCAGTGCATTAAGGTCAATGGGCACAATGCTGGTGGTGCGAATAGTGCCCAACTGTCTGGGATCATCCATCCAGCGGGAGCTGAAATCCCAGCCGGAAGCCGCCGCCGAACGTAAATCACGGTAGATGTCGGTCGCCGGGCGATTAGGATTGTTTCTGGCGGTTGTCACATCATCGAGCCAGGATTCCGGACGGGGCGTATCTTTATCATCCCAGTAGCGGTTGAGCACCGATCCGTCATCCAGTTTCACCACCCGCTTATTAGCCTGTCCGTTTTGCAGGCCATCTGCGCCATCCATCCAGTACTGATATTCCTTTTCCAGCTGCGGCAGATAGTTTTTCAGCACCTCGTCTCCCTTCTCCGATGCCAGCAACTCAACCATAAAGGCAAAGAACGGCGGCTGTGAGCGGCTCAGATAGTAGCTGCGGTTGCCGTTGGGGATATGTCCCCAGTTGTCAATTTCCCAGGCAAAGTTCGCCACCATATCTTCGACCTTATCCCAATGGCCGCTCTCTGCCAGTCCCAGCATTGTGAAATAGCTGTCCCAGTAGTAAACCTCGCGAAAGCGTCCGCCGGGGACCACATAGGGTTTGGGCAACGGCAGAAGCGAGTCCCAGCGGCTGGCCTGATCGGTGGTGCGGGTCAGGACCGGCCACAGCCCATCAATGTGTTCCCGCAGGCTTTGTCCTTCCGGCGGTACATAAGTCTCGCCCTCTTTCGGCAGTTCAAAGTTAACGTTCACAAAATGGCGCAAATCAAAGCTGGTTTGAGTCCGTTGCATCCGGTAATCCGCCAGAATCATCAGCGGGTCGCCCTTGGGGATGGCGTCAGCAAAGGTTTTCTGATCGGGGAACAGTTTTGCACTCTGTACATCACTGAAAAGTGGCCCCAGCACCACATCAGGTGACTGCCTGATATTCTGCGGTTCAGCCGCATAAACAGAGGGGAGGAGGGTGAGTAATGCGCCACCGAGCGCGATTTGCATTGCAAGGAACACCGGGCGCTGACGGTGCAAATCAGGTCTTATCATTAATGATTCTCCTTAGCGGGGGAAACGAGCCGCGTAATTCTGACTTCTGAAACCTTAGCCCAGGATGAAAAGCACAGGGCGACAGATCTGTCATTTTTCGTGCTTCCAGATAATTTACCTCGCGCACACAGGTGTGCTCACCAGCATCTTCGACCACCGGGCAGCGTCATCGTCATAGGCGTTTCTTATTTAAATAATGACAGAGATAAAAGCTGAATAATGTCAGCCGGGTAATCTGGGTGTTTTTTGAATAAAAATGATCGATATGATCAAAATTACTTGTTAATAACAGGTAGTAATAATTGATTCAAATCAAAAAAGCTGAATTGATTCGGTTATTGGTTATTTAATCCGCGTAAGCGGTGCTGAACTATTTCGTCGTGGGAACATTTAATTAAGTCCGGTAAACCCCCGGCTTTGCCGGGGGACTCCGAAAGGTTTGACCTTTAAGTCAGTCGCGCGAATCT
>NZ_CBFFRJ010000035.1:0-41436 GCF_965644225.1 Phytobacter sp. V91
CTCTTCTGATTTGTTAGCGCAACCAGTAGATCACACTTCATCGTGCCTTTCACTTTTTCTGGGGATTCCTCAGCCCCCAGGGTGAGGGAGAAAACCAAAGGTGAGGGTAAGGGGAATTATTCGCCGTGATCTTCCCACGCCAGGGCGCGTTTAACGGCTTTCTTCCAGCCGCTGTAGCGCACATTGCGTTCGGTGGTTTCGATCCCCGGACGGAATTCACGTTCAATCACCGCTTTTTCCTGCAACTCATCCAGGTTCTGCCAGAAACCGACCGCCAGGCCTGCCAGGTAGGCTGCGCCCAGCGCGGTCACTTCGCGCACTTCCGGGCGTTCCACCCTGGTGCCCAGAATGTCGGACTGGAACTGCATCAGGAAGTTGTTGGCGACCGCGCCGCCGTCCACGCGCAGGGCATGCAGACGAATACCGGAGTCAGCCTGCATCGCTTCGAGTACATCGCGGGTCTGGTAGGCGATAGATTCCAGGGTTGCACGGATGATGTGGTTAGAGTTCACGCCACGAGTCAGGCCGAAGATAGCACCACGGGCGTACGGGTCCCAGTAAGGCGCGCCCAGGCCGGTAAACGCAGGCACCACATACACGCCGTTGGTGTCTTTCACTTTGGTGGCGAAATATTCAGAGTCGAAGGCATCGCTGATGAGTTTCATCTCATCACGCAGCCACTGAATGGAGGCGCCCGCCATAAACACCGCACCTTCAAGCGCATAGTTCACTTCGCCTTTTGGACCGCAGGCGATGGTCGTCAGCAGCCCGTTTTCTGATTTCACCGCTTTCTCGCCGGTGTTCATCAGCATAAAGCAGCCGGTGCCATAGGTATTCTTCGCCATCCCTTCTTTAACGCACAGCTGGCCAAACAGCGCCGCCTGCTGGTCACCCGCGATCCCGGCGATCGGAATACGGGTACCGCCTTTACCGCCGATGTTAGTCTGGCCATAGACTTCGGAAGACTTACGCACTTCCGGCAGCATGGCGCGCGGGATGTCCAGCGCGTCCAGCATTTTGTCATCCCAGTCCAGATCATGGATGTTGAACAGCATGGTACGGGAGGCGTTGGTGTAGTCAGTGACGTGTACGCGGCCCTGGGTCATTTTCCAGATAAGCCAGGTATCGACAGTACCAAACAGCAGTTCGCCACGTTTTGCACGCTCACGGGAGCCTTCGACATGGTCGAGGATCCACTTCACTTTGGTGCCGGAGAAATACGGGTCAACGACCAGGCCGGTGGCGCTGCGGACGTAATCTTCCATGCCATCACGCTTAAGCTGCTCGCAGATATCCGCAGTACGGCGGCACTGCCAGACGATGGCGTTGTAAATAGGCTTACCGGTTTCACGTTCCCAGACTACGGTGGTTTCACGTTGGTTGGTGATACCAATGGCGGCAATTTCATCGGCGTTGATGTCCGCTTTCGCCAGCACTTCTACCAGCGTGGAGCTTTGGGTTGCCCAGATCTCCATTGGATCATGCTCAACCCAGCCTGGCTTCGGATAAATTTGTTCGAATTCGCGCTGTGAAACGCTGATGATGTTGGCGTCATGATCCATTACAACGGCGCGGGAGCTGGTAGTGCCCTGGTCGAGCGCAACGATATATTTCTTGTCAGTCATGATTTATGTCCCGTAGTCACATTACAGCGAAGCTTTTTGTTGAGCAGTAGAGGTGGAATCTTTGTCTTCCACGGCGCACACATCACACGGCAAATGGCGTCCTATCAGCTTACGATAGCCAAAGGCACCCAGCGATGCGCCGACAATTGGCCCGAACAGCGGCACGAGGAAGTAAGGAATATCTTTGCCACCCGTGAAAGCAACATTGCCCCAGCCTGCCAGCCAGGCAAAGGCTTTCGGCCCGATATCACGTGCCGGATTCATCGCAAACCCGGTCAGTGGGCCCATAGAGGCGCCGATCACCGCAATCAGCAGGCCGATCAGTAGCGGCGCGAGCGGTCCACGAGGAATACCGTTACCGTCGTCCCCCAGCGCCATAATGACGCCCATCAGAATAGCGGTAATCACCATTTCAACCGCGAAGGCCTGCACAAAATTGATATGCGGGTTGGGGTAAGTTGAGAAAGTGCCAGCCAGATCAACACTTTCAACCGTACCGCGGACAATGTGGTGAGTTTGTTCGTAATCGAGGAAAAGATTGTAGTAAAGCCCGTAAACAAGGGCTGCTGCGCAGAACGCACCAGCAAACTGGGAAAAAATAAAAGGAACAACTTTGCGCCCATCGAAACAGGCAAAGAGCCACAAGGCAATGGTCACTGCCGGGTTTAGGTGTGCGCCGGAAACCCCTGCGGTCAGGTAGATGGCCATCGCCACGCCCAGACCCCAAATGATACTGATTTCCCACTGCCCGAAGCTGGCACCTGCTACTTTAAGCGCCGCAACGCATCCCACACCGAAGAAAATCAACAACCCGGTTCCGAGGAATTCAGCGATGCACTGGCCTTTTAAGGTTGAAGTTTGACTCATAATCGGATCCTGCAAAGAGTTTAATGGTTATTGTTTGCATGGAGGTCGGGGCTCCACGATGCCGTGTAGACATACTGTTAATTTATCGTTAATGCTCACAAACGAGAAATATCGAAATCAAAATGTGTGTAGTGCGTCAATAAAATGAGCGTTTACGCGCTACAAAGCGCGTTTTCGAATGGTGGCAAAGTGTGAGCTGAATCATTTTTGTAACTCATAATTTAACAATTAGGGGGCGGCGTCACAATCCTTCCAGGCATAGACTGAAAAGTGTTGCAAAGCTTGATCTGCGCGGCTTGTCGCTGGACAGGGGCGTAAGGGCTTCATACAATCGGCTACCAGGGCCGTGCGCTAAACAAATGAAGGCGTCGCCGTTCACGGAGCGAAGAGGTACCCGCGGGGTACCGCTATCCATCAACGCCTTGCAATTCAGGAGAGGTATGACGATGTCATTAGAAGTATTTGAGAAACTGGAAGCAAAAGTACAGCAGGCGATTGATACCATCACGTTGCTGCAGATGGAAATCGAAGAGCTGAAAGAGAAGAACACCAGCCTGAGCCAGGAAATTGATTCCGCTCAGCAAGGGCGTGAAGAGCTGGAGCGTGAAAACAACCAGCTGAAAGAGCAGCAGCATGGCTGGCAGGAGCGTTTGCAGGCTTTGTTGGGCCGGATGGAAGAAGTCTGATTACGCTTTATCTTTCGCGCTGTGGCGGCGTTGGCAGCGCTCACTCACCCCAGTCACATAGTGGTCTATGTTCCTGGGGATTTGCTCACTTGCCGCCTTGCCACATCACGAAATCTTTCGCGTAATATCCAGTTTTATCTTTCGCGCCGTGGCGGCGTTGGCTGAGAAGAAACGCAACGCTAATACGTGTATCAAGGGCATCTGATGGTGCCCTTTTTTATGCGGATGTCGGCTGTTTTGTTCGCGATACTCTCCCGCTCAGATTACCTGTTCCTCAGCGACGCATTTTGCATTACATTTGTGTAAACGATAATCATTTACATAGAGATGTGCTGAATGTCCCGCAACCTGATTGAGCATTACCAGGACTTCTACCGCGACAAAGATAATCTCTTTGTGGCGAATGGCAGCTTAGCCGATGCCCCTTCTCTGTATGCCAAATATGATATCGCTGAGGGTCAGGGACGAGGCTGGATGGATATGTATCAGATTAACCATGGCCTGATGATTGGCCGTGGCCAGTTCGCGTTGAACTCGGGCTGGCAATCGGATTACAGCGCGCAGAGTCGCAATCTTTCACTCTATATCATGCTCTCCGGCAAAGTGCGGGTTTCCGGCGTTGACGGAAGGGAAGGACGCGTCTTTTCCAGTGGCGCGATGCTGGTGCATGAACACTGTGCGCCAATGCACTATGAGCAGTTCCCGGACAGCCCCTTTGCCGGCATCTCCATTGAGGTGCCAGCGGCAATGGCGGATGGTTTGCATATGGAGGTTGTCAGGCAAAAATGCGCCGCCGTATCAGGCTCACCGCTGGCGATGGGCAGCCTCTGCCCGCAGCACCCTTGCTATGCCTGGGGTTTGCAGGCCGCACAGCGGATCCTTGAACAACGAACTGATTCCGTTATCGGGCGCTTACAGATTGAAGCCGCGGCGCTGGATCTTATCACCCGACTCTGTACCGGCGAGGAGCCGTTGAAACTGCCGGGCAGCCAGCGTCTCTCTTTTCGTCAGCGTACTGCAGTAGCCGAAGTACAACAGATCCTCGAAAGCGAGTTTAAAGACCCGCACACCATTACCTCGCTTTCCCGGCGCGTGCAGCTGAATGAGTGCTATCTGAAATCGGCCTTTCGCCAGGCCACCGGCTACACCATCGCCGAATTTTTGCGTAAGGCGCGTATGACCCACGCCCGTTATTTGATCGAAAAGCATCAGGCCAGCGTGTTGCAGGCGGCACTCTCGGTGGGTTATTCCAATCCCAGCCATTTTTCGACCGCGTTTCGCGCGGTTTACGGCGTGCTGCCGTCATCACTAAAACGCCACCTTCTGTGAGTTTGCGGTCCCCCTCATTCGTATCAACACGAAGTTTCCCGCTCAGGGTATTTCTTCCCGTATCGGGTAGCTGAGCGTTTTTCTTTATTGATAATGCTTCACTGCGTCCAATTGAAAATAAGCATTTTTATTGATGAGTAGCCGCCTGTTGATGATCAAAGAGAGAGAGAAGAAGCCATTTTCCACTTGGGCTCTGCTGGCGAGTTTGTACATTACGCAGTATCTGGGGATGAGCTTTTTTGTGGTGGCGCTGGTGGCGATTCTGCGAGAGCAGGGCGCTTCACTGGAGCGTATCAGCCTGATTTACCTGCTGGGGATGTTCGGCGCCTGTAAATTCCTGTGGGCGCCGCTGGTGGATCGTATCCGCCTGACCCGTCGCTGCGGGCATTATCAGGGCTGGCTGATTGTGTCGCAGTTGGGTCTGGCGCTCGGGCTGGTGGCGATGGGCTGCTTAAATATTGCGACAGACTTTACGCTGATATATCTGCTTTGCCTGCTGGTGACACTCTGTGGGGCCAGTCAGGATATCGCCGTTGACGGACTGGCCTGTCGCTTGCTGACGCCCGCTGAGCGCGGCATCGGTAACGGTCTGCAAACCGCAGGCGGACTGTTGAGTTACCTGATTGGCGGCGGCGTGGTGCTGATCCTCTATCCGCATATTGGCTGGCGAGCCTGTCTGTGGATGCTGGCGGCCGGAACGGCGATTTCGCTTATCCAGTTACCCTTTTTCCGTGAACCAGGCTGGCCCCGGACGCCGCTGCCGGGTCGGCAGCTCCTGCGCTTTATTACCTTCTGGCGTCACGATCGCGCCAGCGGCTGGCTGGTGGTGCTGCTGTGCTATGCGATGGGGATTTCTATCGCATGGAGCATTCTTATCCCGGTGTTGATCGACGCGGGCTGGAAGATGGAGCGGGTCGGCCTGATGGTCAACGTGCAGGGCTCTGTTGCGGGTTGTCTCTCCGCGTTGCTGACCGGCTGGCTGATTCGCCATATTAGCCGTCGTCAGGCTTTGCTGCTGGCGGCGCTGTCTCAGCTTATTGCCGTTGCGGCCATTGCGTTGCCTGTTCTGGGGTATACCAGCAATACGGTGGTGACCTTTGCTGTCTGTATCTATTTCTTCTGTTACAACCCGGCCATGGCGGTGATTGGTACCCTGATTATGGATAACGCATCGCCGCAGACACCCGCGACCGACTTTACCCTGCAATTCAGCTTCTATCAGATCTCAGCCATGTTTATGGGTGCCTGTGGCGTCTGGCTGGCCGGACGACTGGGCTACGGCGCGGTACAGCTGGTAGCGCTTTTCGCCGCGCTCCTGACCGTTGTTTTATCGCTGCGTCACCGGCCAAAGGAGATGCTGCAACATGAGGTTACCGATGCAACCTGAACTGACAGATATTCCCGAAACCATGCTATGGACCCTGCATAATCGGGCCAGCGAATCTCTGCGCCCGGATGCGATGATGAAAGATCCGCACGCCGAGCGAATTTATCGTGCCATCAATTACGATTACCTGCGGCGTTTTGGTCCCTCGGATGCGTCACATGCGGTACGCTCCATGATCTTTGATGAGGCCGTCAAACCCTGGATGAGCGAGCATCCAGGGGGAACCGTTGTGGAGTTGGGCTGTGGCCTGGAAACGCAATTTTATCGTCTGGATGATGGCCAGGTACGCTGGCTGTGCGTCGATGTTCCACAAGCCATTGAGATCCGTGAGCGTTTTTTGACGCCGGATGAACGCTGTCGGCATCTGCGCATGAGTGCCTTTGATACGGCGTGGATCGATGAGGTTGATACCACTCAGGCAGTGTTCGTGACGGCTCAGGGTTTATGATGTATTTTTCCCAGAAACAGGTCAGGGCGCTGATTGAGACCATTATTGCGCGCTTGCCCGGCGTGGAGATCATGTTTGATACCATCCCGTGCTGGTTTTCGCGCAAAACAATCAGTGGCTACTGGCGTACCCCTTTTTACCGTGTTCCCCCCATGCCCTGGGGCATCAATGTCTGGGATGCGCCTGCCCTGATGAAAAGCTGGAGCCCGCAGATAACTCAGGTTGACGTGATCCCCTACCGGCGTTTTCGCACTTTTCCGGCCGCGCTGGCGCCCTGGCTTGCCCGGCTACCCGGTTTAAGAAAGCATATGCCCGGCAATGTCCGGATCCATACCTGCAAATCGCTCTGAGGTCAGTACGTGCAGGTGTGAAAGCCGAATAAAAAAACGGGCCGGTTTCCCGGCCCGTTATCTCTTAATGCGACAGCGAAGCTTACTCGATATCCAGCGGATCTTCGGACAGGATAATACCGGTGTTGTCAGCGTAGAGATGGTCGCCGGAGAAGAACGTTACGCCGCCAAAGTTGACGCGCACATCGCTCTCACCAATGCCTTCACCAGCGGCTCCCACCGGGATAGCGGCAATGGCCTGGATACCTAAATCCAGCTCTTCCAGATCGTCCACCTGGCGCACTGCGCCATAAACGACAATGCCTTCCCATTCGTTCTGCGTGGCGATGCGTGCCAGGTCCGCATCAATTAAGGCACGGCGTACAGAACCGCCACCGTCGACCAGCAGTACACGACCACGGCCATTTTGTTCGAGCAGATCGTACAGCAACCCGTTGTCCTCG
Organism: Phytobacter sp. V91; assembly: GCF_965644225.1. Taxonomy (NCBI): domain Bacteria; kingdom Pseudomonadati; phylum Pseudomonadota; class Gammaproteobacteria; order Enterobacterales; family Enterobacteriaceae; genus Phytobacter; species Phytobacter sp. V91. The sequence continues at coordinate 7,136 of NZ_CBFFRJ010000035.1, forward strand.
AAACATTTCACCGTGATGATTTGACCGCCAAACGACGACCGTCCGCCAAAATTGGAGAACAGTGGTTCCACGACGTTGACATCTTCCTGGTAGATGTCACAGAGCTCAGACGTATCGTATTTCATAGGCTTAACGTTCAGTTGCTGCGAGAATAGTCAGTATATCGCGCATCACACATTGTTGGCAAAATCATCAATTGTTAATTGACCTTTGTCAGTTAAAAATGTACCTGACTTAGAACAATCCCAATCACAAACAAAAGGTTAGTCAGTAATGCCCCTTTAACCGTGCGCTCAAGCATCGGCGGCATGGCTTTCGGGTCCAGCTCACGCATGACAAATCGGGCCTGCTTAAACAGCAATGGCGTGGCAAGCAGGAACAACCAGCCCCAAATGCTTTGCAGTGACAGCAGGTTAAACAGCGCCAGGCAGATCAGGGCTCCGGCCAGTAAACAGGCGTGATAACGACGGGCGTTAACCGGCCCCAGCCGCACGACCAGAGTGATTTTGCCGTTTGCACGATCGCTGTCGATATCGCGCAGGTTATTGATGTTAAGCACTGCCGTTGCCAGTAAACCGCAGGCGGTGGCGGGCAGGAAAACGGCCAGACTCAGTGTGTGCGCCTGTAAATACCAGCTCCCCATCACGCTCAGCCAGCCGAAGAAAATAAGCACCGAAACATCGCCCAGGCCAATGTAACCATAGGGACGCTTGCCGACGGTGTAGGTGATGGCGGCAATAATCGACAGTATGCCCAGCACGATAAAACCGACAAAATCCGCCAGCGTCTGCGTCGCGGCCAGCAGAAGCAACAGGCCGGAAATGCAGCTCAGGGCAATGACGATAATGAGCGCCCGTTTCATCTGCTCAAGGGAAATCGCCCCTTTTTGCATCCCGCGTAACGGGCCGATACGGTCCGGTTTATCGCTGCCTTTAACGGCGTCCCCGTAATCGTTGGCCAGGTTGGAGAGAATTTGCAGCAGCCCGGCGGTACTTAACGCCAGCACGGCGACCAGAGGATCAAAGAAGCCCTGCCACCATGCGAGTGCCGTGCCGACCACAATGGCGGCAAAGGCCAGAGGGAGCGTTTTAGGCCGCAGGCTTTCCAGCCAGGCCTGGGTACGGCTCAAAGATTGTGTCTCAGTCATAGTGCCCAGCCAGTAATAAAAATGGGGGCATAAGCCCCCATCGAAAGTGATGAAAACGTTGTGGCGGGGATTATAAGATAAAACGACTCAGATCTTCATCTGCCACTAAAGCATCAAGGTGCTTACTTACATAGTCGGCATCAATAGTTATGCTTTCGCCGTTCAGGTCGCTGGCTTCATAGGAAATGTCTTCCACCAGACGTTCCAGCACGGTATGCAGACGACGGGCACCGATGTTTTCGGTGGTTTCGTTAACCTGCCATGCCGCCTGAGCGATGCGCTTAATACCGTCTTCGGTGAATTCGATACTGACGCCTTCGGTCGCCATCAATGCTTTGTACTGCACGGTAATAGAAGCATTTGGCTCGGTAAGAATGCGCTCGAAATCTTCTGTCGTCAGCGCTTTCAGCTCGACGCGAATGGGCAGACGTCCCTGCAATTCCGGGATCAGGTCAGAAGGGCTGGCAACCTGGAACGCGCCGGAGGCGATAAACAGAATATGGTCGGTCTTGACCATCCCGTGTTTGGTGGACACGGTGCAGCCTTCCACCAGCGGCAGCAGGTCACGCTGTACGCCTTCACGGGAGACATCCGGGCCGGAAGCGTTACCGCCGCGCTTACAGATTTTGTCGATTTCGTCGATAAACACGATACCGTGCTGTTCAACGGCGTCGATGGCGTCCTGCTTCAGCTCTTCCGGGTTTACCAGCTTGGCGGCTTCTTCTTCCACCAGCAGCTTCATCGCGTCTTTGATTTTCAGCTTACGCGGCTTCTGCTTCTGACCACCCAGGTTCTGGAACATGGACTGCAGCTGGCTGGTCATCTCTTCCATGCCCGGAGGCGCCATAATTTCAACACCCATTGGCGCGGCAGCGAGATCGATCTCAATCTCTTTGTCATCCAGCTGACCTTCACGCAGTTTTTTGCGGAAGGACTGGCGTGCTGCGGAAGGCTCAGTAGGTTGCTCTGCCTGGCCCCAGTTGTTTTTTGCCGGTGGGATCAGAACATCCAGAATGCGCTCTTCAGCCATCTCTTCGGCACGATAGCGATTTTTCTCGATCGACTGCACACGCACCATTTTAAGTGCGGAATCGGTCAGATCGCGGATGATAGAGTCGACTTCTTTACCAACATAGCCCACTTCGGTGAACTTGGTTGCTTCGACTTTGATAAAAGGCGCGTTTGCCAGCTTCGCGAGGCGACGGGCGATTTCAGTTTTACCCACCCCGGTCGGGCCAATCATCAGAATGTTTTTAGGGGTGACTTCGTGACGCAGCTCTTCATCAAGCTGCATACGACGCCAGCGGTTACGCAGGGCGATAGCCACTGAACGTTTCGCCGCGTCCTGGCCGATAATGTGTTTATTCAGTTCGCTGACTATTTCGCGTGGGGTCATTTCAGACATGGGAAATCCTTACGTCCTGGAGGTCAATTCTTCGATGGTGTGGAAATGGTTGGTGTAGATACAAATATCACCAGCGATATTCAATGCTTTCTCAGCAATGTCGCGTGCACCCATTTCCGTGTTTTCCAGCAGTGCCCGGGCAGCCGCCTGCGCGTAGGGACCGCCGGAGCCAATGGCAATCAGATCGTTCTCTGGCTGAATCACATCGCCGTTGCCGGTGATGATCAGCGACGCGGTTTCATCTGCGACAGCCAGCAAGGCTTCAAGCTTGCGCAGCATGCGGTCGGTGCGCCAGTCTTTGGCCAGTTCCACTGCGGCTTTCACCAGATGTCCCTGGTGCATTTCCAGTTTTCGTTCAAAGAGTTCAAACAAGGTGAATGCGTCTGCGGTGCCGCCAGCGAAGCCAGCGATCACTTTGTCGTTGTACAAACGACGGACTTTTTTCACATTGCCTTTCATTACAGTGTTGCCCAGTGTGGCCTGGCCATCACCGGCGATAACGACATGGCCGTTACGGCGTACGCTTACTATTGTTGTCACGAGCAGACCCCCTGGTTACCAATACAGAATTATAAGCCCCGTATGAGTACGGGGCTGAATGCAAGTATAGATGGGGGGGATTTTGGGGGTTTCAACCCCCGGAGGCGAGACGGATACAGTTTGTGTGGCCAGCGACCTTAAGTCTGCTGATGGTGCCATCGGCATTTTCTTTGCCTTTCACCGGGCCGATAACCACGCGATTCCAGCCATTGCTGCTGGTGATGCGGGAATCAAATCCTTCAAACGCGAGCTGGGCACGCACGGTTTCAGCCTGTTCCTGCCCTTTGAAGGAACCACACTGCACCATCCAGCGACGCTCATCCTTCTTCTCGGCCGTCGGCTTCGGCGGCTGCGTTTCGTTTGTAATGGGCGCTGTCGGCGCTGTTTTCGGCGCGGTAGCGGCAGTGTGCGCAGGTGTTTGCAGTAAATCCTGGTAAGGTTGCTGACTGGCCGCAACAGGTTTTTGAGTCTGGCGCGCAGGCTGTTGCGCCGGGGCGGTTTGCGCGGTGCGCGTTTGCGCCGCAGGCTGCTGGCTGCGTGGCTGTTCCGTGGCTGTATTGGCCCACTGCTGTTGCTGCTGAACTTGCTGCTGTGCCTTACGCTGGCGTTGCAGCGTTTGTTGACGCTGTTCCGCCGTTTGTTCGTTCCACGGCACTTCGCTCAGTTGCGTCGGCTGCTGGCGCATATCGGCCTGCATCTGCGCGAGCAACTGGCGCTGTTCGCCCGTCAGCTGATCCGCATTTTGCACTTCCCCGCCGGCAGAAGGCTCGGTCGGCGCACGGACGCCAGGCTGGCGGCTCTCAAGCTCTTTAATGTAACGCCAGCGTTCTTCCGGCTTCGGCGGCAGGCCATTACCTGCCACTTTCTGGCTTTGCAGCGTTTCGGATTCTTCTTTTTTGTGGTGAGTAATAAAGTACAGACCACCGATAAAGGCTACTACCACGGCAGCAGCGATCGCGACCATCGCTGGTGAGACAGCGGACGAACTGCGTTGTTTTTTCCTTGGGCTGTTCTTTTTTTGCCGCGAAGGAGCCGACTGGCTGCGGCGTACATAATCTCGTTGTGCCACTATCGTTTCGCTGTATTTATTTCGTTTATCAGCCCGCCATGTTACTTAAGCGGCGGGCTTTTGACCAGAAGAGGGATTCCAATAACCTGTTTACGTTAGGGCAGCGCTTTTGTCGAGCCTCGAACGATTAATTCGCAGTCCAGCAAGCGGGAACCGCTGCTGACGTTATGTCCCTGTAGTTGATCCAGCAACAGCAGCATCGATTCGCGCCCGATATCGTAGCGGGGCTGGGAGACGGTGGTGAGCGGTGGATCGGAAAATTCAGCCAGCGAAATGTTATCAAAGCCAATAATCGATAAATCGCGCGGGATCTGCAAACCCCGACGTTTGGCATACGAGATTGCGCCAAGCGCCATAATGTCGCTATGACAGAACACCGCTGTGGGCGGCTTGGGCAGATTTAGCAGTTGTTCCAGCGCGTTGCTACCGGCGGCAAAGGTAAAATCACCGCGCGCAATGTAGTGAGGATCAACGGTGATGCCGGAGCGTCTCAGGGCCTGAACGTAGCCCTGGAGCCGGTAGTGGCACAGCGGCATCTCTTCCGGACCGGCAATACAGCCAATTAACAGGTGACCCTGCTCGCGCAGATAATTGACCGCGTTGAAGGCGGCGGTCAGGTTATCAATATGTACCGTCGGCAGTTCCAGCTCTGGGGCGAATTCATTGGCCATCACCATCGGCGGCAGATTGCGTTGTTCTTCAATGCTGGCATCGAAGGGTAAGCGCGAGCCCAACAGCAGCATGCCGTCGATCTGCTTGGTGATGATTAAATCAATAAAGGTTTTTTCTTGTTGATTCTGGTGGGCGCAGTCGCCAATCAGAACCAGATAGCCATTTTCTGCGGCGGTGACTTCAATGCCGCGAAGGATCTCGCTAAAGAAGGGATCGCAAATGTCGGGCACAATCACCAGGATGGTCCGTGATTCATTGCGTTTTACGTTGCGTCCCATTGCCTGCGGCAGATAGCCCACTTCCATTGCCGCCTGCTCAACCCGGTTGCGGGTTGCCTGCGACACCTTATCGGGATTCATTAATGCACGGGACACGGTTGCTGTTGAAACATTCGCTTTTACGGCAACATCTTTCATGGTCGCGGCTGCAACCGGATTCCTGGTCTTCACCTTCTTCTCCTCGCCTGCGCGATACACGCGCAGACACATTTTTATCAGATAGTTAAGCGGACCGGTTACAGTATTTTCATTAAAAGTGTGATGAAAGTTGAATTTTTAGACCCGGCTCGCAACCTTAGCTCTCGATTGGGTCGACATCCAGCGTCCACTTCACTTTGCGTGCCTCAGGCAGGGTGTTGATAAGCGTAAGGGTACCGCTAATGATTTGTTGCAGTCGGACGCGCGAAGGGTGTTGCAGTAACAGCTGCCAGCGCCAGCGGCCCGCGCGTTTTGGGGCAAGGGCAGGGACCGGGCCCAGCACCCACAGTTGCGTATCCGCCAGTGGGCTGGCTTGCAGTAAATTTTTCAACTGTTGCAGGAACACGGGGGCCTGGCTGTTGTTGTTATCTTCGGCGCGGATGATCACATGACTGGTCCACGGCGGTAACTGCATGGTCTGTCGCTCTGCCAGGGCCTGCTCAGCGAAAGTGTCGTAGCCTTTATGTAATAGCGTTTGCAGCAGGGGATGTTCCGGGTGGTGGGTTTGCAGAACCACCTCGCCCTGTTTGCCAGCGCGTCCAGCCCGCCCTGACACCTGGGTATAAAGCTGGGCAAAACGCTCAGCGGCACGAAAATCTGCGGAGAACAACGCCCCGTCCACATCCAGCAGCGCCACCAGGGTGACATCCGGGAAGTGGTGGCCTTTCGCCAGCATTTGGGTACCAATCAGGATACGTGCGCCCCCGCGATGAACATCAGCAAGATGCTGTTCAAGCGCGCCTTTGCGGCTGGTGGTGTCGCGGTCAATGCGGGAGAGCGGCACGCCCGGGAAGAGGGGGGCAAGCGCCTGTTCCAGTTGCTCAGTCCCAAGCCCGACGGGCGTTAAATGCGTTGACCCGCAGGATGGACACTGGCGGGGTACCTGGCGCTGGCTGTCGCAATGGTGGCAGCGTAACTGATGTTGCGTCTGGTGTAGTGTGTAGTAGTGATCGCAGCGCGGGCATTCGGCTATCCAGCCGCAGTCATGGCAGAGCAGGGCGGGAGCGAATCCCCGGCGATTAAGAAAAAGGATAACCTGATTACCGGCCTGTAAATGCTGACGCATCCGGTTAATGAGCGCCGGGGATAATCCCGCCTGTAACGTCTGGCCTTTTAAATCCAGTACGTGTTGCAGGGCCGGGCGAGCGCCACCGGCGCGGCGGGTCAGGCGTAGCATATGGTATTTTCGCGCCCGCACGTTTTGCAGCGTTTCCAGCGCCGGTGTCGCAGAGCCAAGGATGATAGGGATCTGCTCACTGTGGGCGCGGTAAACCGCCAGGTCGCGCGCATGATAGCGCCAGCCTTCCTGCTGCTTATAGGAGGCGTCATGCTCTTCATCGATGACGATGACGCCCAGATTTTTAAAAGGGGTAAACAGCGCCGAACGGGTGCCGATCACAATCGCCGCTTCGCCGTTTTTCGCTTTTAACCAGGCGGATAAGCGTTCACTGTCATTGAGACCGGAATGCAGCACTTCGACAGGGGCGGCAAAGCGTTCACGAAAACGCGCGATGGTCTGTGGCGTCAGGCCGATTTCCGGCACCATCACCAGCGCCTGTTTGCCCTGAGCGAGGGTGTTTTCCAGTACGCTCAGGTAGACCTCGGTTTTGCCTGAGCCGGTAACGCCTGCGAGCAACCAGGCGGAGAAGCGGTCGTCCGCGCTATGAATCGCCCCGACGGCGGTGGCCTGTTCCGTGTTCAGCCTTAAGCGCTCGCCACATACGGCATAACCGGTTCGCCAGTCCTGTAGATCCGGGGCTTCACTATTGAGCTCGGCCAGCCCTTTGCTACGCAGTGACTGCAGGGCCGCTTCGGTGAAATCAAGCTCCGTTACCTGATGTCGCCAGATACGTCCCTGGCGCAGGGCGGCAAGGGCCTGCTGTTGTTTGGGTGAACGCTTAAGTGAGTTGATGTCAACAGCCTGGCCTTGCTCCGTCGCAAACCAGAACCACTGTAATGAAGCGCTGGCGGGTTTCCCCTGGCGCAACAGGACTGGCAGTGCGTTTGAGAGCACGTCGCCGATGGGATGGTGATAATAATCCGCAGCCCAGAGCAAGAGCTTCCAGAGCGATCCGCCGATCACGGGCTCGCCATCGAGTACCTCAAGCACCTCCTTGAGTTCGCTGATGGGCAGTTCGCTGCGTTCGCTGACGGCCATCACGATCCCCACCCGCTGCTGGTTGCCAAAGGGCACACGCACACGGCAGCCCGCGCTGACGACCATGCTCTCAGGCAACCGGTAGTCAAAGGTACGGGGCAAGGGTACAGGCAGCGCTACGTGGGCGACGGACATTTCGGGATCCTGGCTTGAAAACTGGCGGGATAGTATACACATTGTTCCTTGCGGGGCGCGGATCAGTTTGCATACGATGGCTAATTTCTGTATGATTCGCCGCCTTTGGTGCGTATTCACGCAGCAGAGATCCACTATTTTCTTTAACTCGCGTGGTGTCTGGCGTTAGGGCTGGAAGAGCGACGCGGCCTTAAACTGAGGTTTCCCATGAAAAAAGGTATTCACCCAAATTATACCGAAGTTACTGCAAACTGCTCTTGCGGTAACGCGATCAAAATCCGCTCAACCGTAGGTCACGACCTGAACCTCGACGTGTGCGGCCAGTGCCACCCGTTCTACACCGGCAAACAGCGTGATGTTGCTACCGGTGGCCGTGTTGACCGCTTCAACAAGCGTTTCAGCATCCCGGGCGCTAAATAAGCAGCCTGACGAGAAAAGCGCCGCAAGGCGCTTTTTTTGTCCCTACATTTCGCTATAGCCTGGTCTGGCTGCTTCTCACCTCTTCTTTTCCTCATTTTTACAAATTCAGTTTTATTGATTTGATACAGTGTTTCTTTTTTAAAGGCCTATTGTTTCAGTTGGTGATGTGGCGCTTATAAATCTTCGGATTTTTGCCACTAATAGAAAACCCTGGCAAAATTTAAAAGGTTTGCATATTTACATTAAAATACAATTATTCGTGTTGTAACACCTTTTAAATTTGTAGCTATCAATTTCACTTGTTACCTTGGCCTGGAAATTATCAGCTACATGTTTTTCTTTTGTTGAAATTACGTCAAAGAGGAATTTCCATGAAGTTGAAATTCGCATTAATACTGCTTCCAGTAATAGCAGGGGCGGCCCATGCCGGCTATGTCGATTATCGTCATGAATATTATGATGATGGCCGTAACTACGATCGTGTGTATATGTCGCAACGTTTCTCGAACGGTTTTGGTGTGGCAGTGGAAGGTATTTCCCGTTCAAATGATGCACAAGCCAAAAAACCGCTAAATAATATGGAGTCAAACGGCGTCGAGTATACGGCAAGCTACCAGACGACCTTGAGCGACCTGATCTGGCAGGGCGGCATAGCGGTAGAAACAGGCGATAACATCGCGATTTATAAACCTTATATTCGTGCCCAGTACAACATTGATGCTAACTGGTGGACCGCATTCTGCTATCGCTATGAGTATGCGCGCCGCAATGCCGAAGGGCGTGACGATCGCCGTTTGAGTCGCCCGGAAGCCTGGATTGGCTATAACACGGGAAACTGGATGTTCGAGTTAAACGGTTTTTATAAATTCGCGGAAAACGAAAATATTTATAACAACACTAAGACGGATTATGAATATAATTTCCGTGTAGCCTATAAATATGGCTCGTGGGTGCCTTTTGCTGAGGTGGGGAACGTCTCTTCTGGTTATAGTACCGCAACGACAGACGATCGTCAGACGCGTTATCGTATTGGTCTGGGATATAATTTCTAATCATTTCTTTATTGTCGTTATGTGTAAATGCAGTTTTTAATTATAAGTATCTCTTTCATTAAGGACTGCGTAGCAGAATATCGACAGACTAAACAAGTCAGGTAGAAAATCTTAGGCAGAAGATATCGTCTGCCTTTTTATATTACCTGGTAATCATTGGCTGTAGCGCTTTGCCATCTGCGCCTGTTTGGGGTTCATACGCCTGAACCGGGAAAACGATCGCCGGCAGCAAAATTAAGATAAATTTCTTTTGCATGCTTTACCTCCTTGTTGGATACAAAAAGCGACTCAATCCATGAGCCGCCTTTGTTTTATCAGTACTCCCACGTATCAGGGTCGATACCCAATTCGCGCATAATCACTTTGGCTTCTTCCGGGATTTCATCACTGCGTTCTTTACGCAGATCTTCATCATTGGGCAGAGGCTGGCCGGTAAACGCATGCAGGAATGCTTCACAAAGCAGTTCACTGTTGGTGGCATGACGCAGGTTGTTGACCTGTCGACGGGTGCGCTCATCGGTAAGGATTTTTAACACCTTCAGAGGAATGGAAACTGTAATTTTTTTTACTTGTTCACTCTTCTTACCGTGCTCAGCGTAGGGGCTGATATATTCGCCGGTCCATTCAGCCATGAGATACCTTTAATCCTCTCAGTCATTAATAGAAGGTCTGAACCTGGGTTAAGTGCCGTGCCCGGACCGTAATCTCGCGTAGTTTACCGTAGAGTCAGTACAGTGACACGGTGTATCGCGCGACGTTGCTTCACTAAAGCGTATAATTTTAACGGCTATTGCGGTTTTGCTCAATCTATACGCAAAGAAGTTTAGATGTCCAGATGTATTGACGTCCATCAAGCCAGTGTTTACTCTGTGACCTGACTTTTCATCCATTAAGCCAGGAAGCCTTCACCATGACGCGTAAACAGGCCACCATTGCAGTGCGTAGCGGATTGAACGATGACGAGCAGTACGGCTGCGTTGTCCCACCTATCCATCTCTCCAGCACCTATAATTTCACCGGATTTAATGAACCTCGCGCGCATGACTATTCGCGTCGTGGCAACCCAACACGTGATGTTACTCAGCGGGCGCTGGCTGAGCTGGAAGGGGGCGCGGGCGCGGTTCTGACCAATACCGGCATGTCGGCTATTCACCTGGTGACCACCGTGTTCCTCAAACCTGGAGATCTGCTGGTTGCGCCGCATGACTGCTATGGCGGCAGCTATCGTCTGTTCGATAGTCTGGCTAAACGCGGATGTTATAAGGTGTTATTTGTCGATCAGGGCGATGAACAGGCACTAAAAGCTGCGCTGGCGCAAAAACCGAAGCTGGTGCTGGTGGAAAGTCCAAGCAACCCATTGTTGCGCGTGGTGGATATTGCGAAAATCTGCCAGCTGGCGCGCGAAGCCGGGGCGGTAAGCGTGGTGGATAACACCTTTATGAGCCCGGCGTTGCAAAATCCGCTGGCGCTGGGTGCGGATTTAGTATTGCATTCCTGTACTAAATATCTGAACGGCCACTCCGATGTTGTCGCTGGTGTGGTGATTGCCAAAGATCCGGAGACTGTCACTGAACTGGCATGGTGGGCGAATAATATCGGCGTCACCGCCAGCGCCTTTGACAGTTATCTGTTGCTGCGCGGCCTGCGTACGCTGTCTCCGCGTATGGAAGTGGCCCAGCGTAATGCGCAGGCGATTGTTGAGTTTCTGAAAACGCAGCCACTGGTGAAAAAACTTTATCATCCGTCACTGCCGGATAACCAGGGGCATGAGATTGCCGCACGCCAGCAAAAAGGCTTTGGGGCAATGTTGAGTTTTGAGCTGGATGGCGATGAGCAAACACTGCGTCGCTTCTTAAGCGGGCTGTCATTATTCACGCTGGCGGAATCTTTAGGTGGGGTTGAAAGCTTAATCTCCCACGCCGCCACCATGACACACGCGGGCATGGCGCCGGAAGCACGTGCCGCCGCCGGGATTTCGGAGACGCTGCTGCGTATCTCAACCGGCATTGAAGATGGTGACGATTTAATTGCCGATCTGGAAAATGGCTTCCGGATCGCGGCTGAGGGATAAACATGAGTGTGAATGCGCAGGCAGGGGCGAAGGTACGCCAGCTGCACAAATTTGGTGGAAGTAGTCTGGCTGACGTGAAATGTTATCTGCGCGTTGCGGGGATCATGAACGAGTATTCGCAACCGGGCGACATGATGGTCGTCTCGGCGGCGGGCAGCACCACCAACCAGTTGATCAGTTGGCTTAAATTAAGCCAGACCGATCGGCTTTCTGCGCATCAGGTTCAACAGTCTTTACGTCGTTATCAGAGCGAACTGATCGCTGGCTTGCTGCCAGCGGAAGTGGCTGACGGTCTGATCGGCGATTTTATTCGCGATCTCGAACGTCTCGCCGGTCTGCTCGATAGCGGCATCACGGATGCGGTCTATGCCGAAGTGGTCGGGCATGGCGAAATCTGGTCGGCCCGTTTGATGTCGGCGGTGCTCAATCAACAAGGTCTCGAAGCCACCTGGCTTGATGCGCGAGAGTTCCTGCGCGCAGAGCGGGCTGCCCAGCCGCAGGTGAATGAAGGAACCTCCTGGCCGCTATTGCAGCAACTGCTGGCGCAACATCCGGAAAAGCGCATTGTGGTGACGGGTTTTATCAGCCGCAATGAAGCGGGTGAAACCGTGCTGCTGGGGCGTAATGGCTCTGACTACTCAGCGACCCAGGTCGGTGCGTTAGGTGGTGTTTCACGCGTGACCATCTGGAGCGACGTGGCCGGGGTTTACAGTGCCGACCCACGGAAAGTGAAAGATGCCTGCCTGTTACCCTTGCTGCGTCTGGATGAAGCCAGCGAACTGGCGCGCCTTGCGGCTCCGGTGCTGCATGCTCGCACGTTGCAGCCGGTATCGGGCAGCAATATCGATTTGCAACTGCGCTGTAGCTACAACCCGGAGCAGGGTTCCACGCGTATTGAGCGGGTACTGGCCTCGGGCACTGGCGCACGTATTGTCACCAGCCATGACGATGTTTGCCTGATCGAGTTCCAGGTGCCTGCCGGGCAGGACTTCAAACTGGCGCAAAAAGATATCGAGTTGCTGCTTAAGCGCGGGCAGGCGCGTCCTCTGGCTACAGGGGCTCATGCCGATCGCAACCTGCTGCAACTGTGCTACACCTCCGAAGTGGTGGACAGCGTCTTTAAACTGCTGAATGAAGCCGGTCTGCCTGGCGAGCTGCGCTTGCGTCAGGGGCTGGCGCTGGTGGCGCTGGTGGGGGCTGGCGTCTGCCGCAACCCGCTCCACAGTCACCGTTTCTGGCAGCAGCTGAAAGGCCAGCCGGTTGAATTTATCTCTCAGTCTGACGAGGGCATTAGTCTGGTGGCGGTGCTGCGCGTCGGGCCGACCGAAAGCCTGATTCAGGGGCTGCATCAGTCGCTGTTCCGCGCCGAAAAACGTATCGGCCTGGTACTGTTTGGCAAAGGCAATATCGGTTCACGCTGGCTGGAGTTGTTTGCTCGCGAGCAAAGCGCGCTCTCGGCCCGTACCGGCTTTGAGTTTGTCCTTGCTGGCGTGGTCGACAGCCGTCGCAGCCTGCTGAACTATGAGGGGCTGGACGCCAGCCGGGCGCTGGCTTTCTTCAATGATGAGGCTGTCGAACAGGATGAAGAGTCCCTGTTCCTGTGGATGCGTGCGCATCCGTACGACGATCTGGTGGTGCTGGATGTGACCGCCAGCGAGCAGCTTGCCGATCAGTATCTGGATTTTGCCAGCCACGGTTTTCATGTGATCAGCGCCAATAAACTGGCTGGTGCCAGCGACAGCAATAAATACCGCCAGATCCATGACGCCTTTGAAAAAACCGGGCGTCACTGGTTGTATAACGCCACCGTCGGCGCCGGGTTGCCGGTTAACCATACGGTGCGCGATCTGATTGATAGCGGCGACAGCATCCTGGCCATTAGCGGCATTTTCTCCGGGACGCTCTCCTGGCTGTTCCTGCAATTTGACGGCTCGGTGCCTTTCACCGATCTGGTGGATCAGGCCTGGCAACAGGGGCTGACGGAGCCAGATCCCCGGGTGGATCTCTCCGGCAAAGACGTGATGCGCAAGCTGGTGATCCTCGCCCGTGAAGCCGGATACGACATTGAGCCGGATCAGGTGCGCGTTGAGTCACTGGTTCCGGCGGGTTGTGAAGAGGGCTCTGTCGATCACTTCTTCGAAAATGGCGATGAGCTGAATGAGCAAATGGTGCAGCGGGTTGAAGCGGCCCGTGAAATGGGGCTGGTATTGCGTTATGTGGCGCGTTTTGACGCCAACGGCAAAGCACGCGTCGGCGTTGAAGCGGTGCGCCCGGAGCACCCGCTGGCCTCATTGCTGCCGTGTGATAATGTGTTTGCCATCGAAAGCCGCTGGTATCGCGATAACCCACTGGTGATCCGCGGCCCCGGCGCCGGGCGTGATGTGACTGCCGGGGCGATCCAGTCGGATATCAACCGTCTGGCGCAGTTGCTGTAACTAGTCGTTTGGTTTCGCCGCAAAAACCTCTTTTGCGGCGAACAAACCATTCAGCGCAGCCGGAAAACCGGCATAGACTGCCATCTGCATAATGATCTCAATAATCTCTTCCCGGGTTAAACCCACATGCAAAGCCGCAGCGATATGCACCTTAAGCTGAGGCGCAGCGTTACCCAATGCGGTTAAGGCGGCGACGGTGGCGATTTCCCGGCTGCGCAGATCCAGTCCCGGGCGGGTATAGATATCGCCGAAAGGGAACTCAAGCAGGTAACGGGCAAAGTCAGGCGCGATATCCTGCAGGCTGTCTATAACGGCATCACCGCCCTTACCATCCACAAGTTGCAACATTTTTTGACCGGTAATAAAGCGTTCCGAATGCATGATAAATTCCTCATTTGTGATGTACGGCATGAGGATAGAGAGCAGGCGACGTTTTGGGTAATACCCTTTCCGTGATACCTTTTTGGTATGACAAATTCCTCTTTGCACTCTCTGGATATTCGCCTGCTGCGCTACTTTGCGGTAGTGGCGGAGGAAAACAATATGAGCCGGGCGGCGCAGAGACTTTTTATGTCACAGCCGCCGCTGAGCCGCCATATTCGCCAGCTTGAAGAACGGCTGGGGGTTGTGCTTTTTGTCCGTCATACCCGGGGGCTAACCCTTACCGAAGATGGTGTGCGCGTGCTGGAGACAGTGCGGCCATTGCTGGATATGCAGGATAAAACCTGGGCCGCACTGACCCGGATAGCCAAAACCGGCGTGCAGACATTACGCCTGGGACTGAGTACCGCTGTTGAACAGGGTGTTTTTGCTTCGCTGGAAGCCCGGCTCAGGATGCGCGTTAATGCGTTGCATATCACGCGTCATGGTTCACCCGAGCTGATTCGCCTGTTGAGGCGGGGAAAAATAGATGCCGCGCTGGTGGTTCTTCCTCTCGAAACAACAGGGTTAGTGGTGTCCTCTCCGTTCTGGCAGGAGCCGTTGATCGCCGCATTACCGGCCTGCTGGCCGGAGGCAAAAAGTGAATCGCTGAGTTTAAGTGTGCTGCACGACCGGCCCTTATTCTGGTTTAAGCGTGAACGAAATCCGCTATTTTTTGACTATGCCAGGCAGTTTTTCCAGCGCTCGGGCTATGCGCCTTCCTGCCTTGAAGAACCTCTGGAGCACGATGTATTGCTTGCCCGAATAGCCAACGGCGATGGCATGGGGTTATTTGCATCTTCATTTACCGCCATCCAGCGTCAGGGCGTGATTTTTCGTCCGCTGAACGATACTGCGCTCAGTATTAGCGTCGGGCTGGTCATGACGGAGGAGAGCGCCGCACGCTGGCAGTGGCTGAATACATTACTCCAGGCCGGGCTGAGATGAATGTTTTTCATCTTCACTGAGTATTCCTCACGCATAATAATGATTTTCCAGTTGACGCCCGCGCGCTTTTCCGTCATTTTTACATCCAGACGTCTAAACGGATAGATGTTCGCAGCGCAATAAATAACAACATGCGATTGATGAGGTAAGGTATGAGCTTTTTTCACGCCAACCAGCGAGAAGCCCTGAATCAGAGCCTGGCTGAAGTGCAGGGACAGATTAATGTGTCATTTGAATTTTTCCCGCCGCGCACCAGTGAAATGGAACAGACCTTGTGGAACTCCATTGATCGCCTGAGCATCCTGAAACCTAAGTTTGTCTCCGTTACATACGGTGCTAACTCTGGTGAACGCGACCGCACGCATAGCATTATCAAAGGCATCAAAGATCGTACCGGTCTGGAAGCCGTGCCGCATTTAACCTGTATCGATGCCTCCCGTGATGAACTGCGCGCTATTGCCAAAGATTACTGGGACAACGGTATTCGCCATATCGTGGCGTTGCGCGGCGACCTGCCGCCGAACGGCGGTAAGCCGGATATGTATGCCGCCGATCTGGTGACCTTACTGAAAGAGGTCGCGGATTTTGATATTTCTGTTGCCGCCTACCCGGAAGTGCATCCGGAAGCGAAGAGCGCCCAGGCGGATCTACTCAACCTGAAGCGCAAAGTGGATGCGGGTGCTAACCGTGCAATCACGCAATTTTTCTTCGATGTGGAAAGCTATCTGCGTTTCCGTGACCGCTGCGTGAGTGCAGGGATTGATGTGGAAATCATTCCGGGTATTCTGCCGGTCTCCAACTTCAAACAGGCGAAGAAATTTGCCGATATGACCAATGTGCGTATCCCGGCCTGGATGTCGCAAATGTTTGCCGGGCTGGATGACGATGCCGAAACCCGCAAACTGGTCGGAGCCAGTATCGCCATGGATATGGTGAAAATTCTCAGTCGTGAAGGGGTAAAAGATTTCCACTTCTACACCCTGAACCGTGCAGAAATGAGCTATGCCATCTGCCACACGCTGGGTGTTCGCCCGGCTGTCTGACAGCGCGAGATTCCTCTTGTCTACATAAAACACTCCCGACAAACGCCGGGAGTGTGAAGTTTTTATTCCCACTCATCGAGGAAGCGCTGGCCGTACTGGTCGGCGACCAGCAGCGCAGCGTATACCTGATCGGCGGTGGCGCCGCCTGGCATGTTATGGATAGTCTCGCCTTCGGCGCATGCCGCTTCAGCCACGATACGCATCTTCGCCGACACGTCTTCGGTGATATCCAGCTGTGCCAGGGTAATTGGCAGATCCACGGTGTGGCAGAGTGCGGCCACGGTTTCAATCTCTTCCGCAGGTGCATTTTCCAGCACCAACTGGGCCAGGGTTCCAAAGGCAACTTTCTCGCCATGATAGTAATGGTGAGCATCCGCAATGGCGGTCAAACCGTTGTGGATAGCGTGTGCGGCGGCCAGCCCCCCGCTTTCGAAGCCAACGCCGCTGAGGTACGTATTCGCTTCGACAACCAGCTCCAGCGCAGGCGTCACCACGTGCTGCTCTGCTGCCAGCATCGCTTTTTCCCCTTCGTTGATCAGCGTGTTGTAGCAAAGTTCCGCCAGCGCCAGTGCTGCCTGGGTGCACTGTCCGCCAGCCATGGTGGTGGCCCCACTGCGTGAGCAGGCCCGGGCCTCAAACCAGGTTGCCAGCGCATCGCCAATGCCTGCCGCCAGTAATCGTGCTGGCGCACCGGCGACAATTTTAGTGTCGACGATGACCCGGTCCGGATTTTTGGGCAGCAGCAGATAGCGGTCAAACTCCCCTTCATCGGTATAGATAACCGACAGCGCACTGCACGGCGCATCGGTCGAGGCGATGGTGGGCGCAATCGCAACGGGCAAACCCATAAAGTGGGCTAATGCTTTTGCGGTATCGAGAGTTTTGCCGCCGCCTATGCCGAGCACTGCGCCACAGTGCGCGTTCTCGGCGATAGCGCGCAGGCGATCGATTTCACTTTGCGAACATTCACCACCGAAAGGCACTACTTCGCAAGCCAGTCCGGCATCCGCCAGACTTTTTTGCAGGGCTTCCTGGGCGAAACCTAATACGAATTTATCACCGACAACCAGCCAGCTTGCCGCCAGTGGTTTGAGGTAGTCACCGAGACGAGTGATAACGTCTGCACCCTGAATATATTTACCTGGGGATTGAATAATGCGGTCCATACATTTCCTCCATTCTGGCTATTCAGGCCGCGGACTGCGGCCTTATCGCCGGGTTACAGGTTGAGATTGCCGAATGCGTTGTTCCAGTCCTGCTCAAACTTCTCCACTGCTGACTCTACCGCGGGAGTATTGAGCATTTGTTGCGCTACATCTAAAGGCAGGGTGATAGCCTCGCAGCCGGTGAGCAGGCAGTCCAGCGCCTGACGCGGCGTTTTGAAGCTGGCGGCCAGCACTTTGCTTGTTGGCGCGTGTTGTTCCAGCAGGCTCTGGAGCTCCTGGACCGTGCGAATTCCGTCGCCGCCCTGGGCATCAACGCGGTTAACGTAAGGGGCGACATATTTCGCTCCGGCCAGGGCTGCAAGCAGACCTTGCGCGGCGCTGTAAACGGTGGTGCCAAGCGTCGGAATACCTTCTTTTTTCAGTAATTTAATTGCTGCCAGCCCTTCGAAGGTCACCGGGATTTTGACTACGATACCGGGTACGGCGTTGTTCAGGCGTTTGGCCTCGGCAACCATGCCTTCTGCTTCACGGCTGAGTACCTGAGCAAACAACCTACCTTCCGGGCCGATAGCTTTTTGCAAGCGAGGCAACACTTCCCAGATGGACTCTTTGCCTGCGGCAACAATGCTTGGGTTGGTGGTGACCCCGGCAAGGGGATAGATACGTGCCAGACGTTCAACTTCCTGCACATTGGCCGTGTCCAGATACAGTTCCATGATATGTCCTCTTCAGTTTTACAGTTCTAATTCGCGTTGCAGCAGGCTGGCAAGTGACTGCGCTGAGTCAGCGTTGACCAGGGTGTTGCGGAATTCTTCGTGCATGATGCGACGAGCCAGGCGGGAGAAAATACGCATGTGCTGGTCGCCAGCGGCGTGTTTGTTTAGCGTCAGCATAATGATGAATTGTGCCTCCTCATCGCCCCAGCGTACCGGGGCTGGCAGGCGTGCAACGCTAATGGTTGATTGCTCAATATGTTCGGATTTGCTGTGGGGAATAGCAAAGCTAAAGCCCAGCCCGGTCGAAAAAACGGCTTCGCGAGCCCAGAGGTCCGCTTCGAGTTTGCGCGGATAGCGGCAGCGCCCGGCCAGCAATAAATTATCGGTCATCCCTTTAATGACTTCTTCTTTGCTACGCCAGTCGCTATCAAGCGTGATGCACTGGTTGGCGATTAGCGGGGCGTCCTGCTGAGTCATGCGGAACTGCGCAAGAAGATGTTCTACCTCCAGCGAGGTGCGGCAGGCCATTGCCTGATTGAGCAGTTGTCGACAGGCGCGGCTGTCGAGCTGCGCCATGCGCGCTTTGGTGGCGGGAATTGACGGCGCGCTCATGCTGATTTCGTCCAGACCAAGGCCGACCAGTAACGGCAGTACCGACCCTTTGGCTCCGAGTTCACCGCACAGGCCAATCCATTTACCCTGGCGATGTACGGCCTGAACGGCGTAGTCCAGCGCACGCAGGAAGGCGGGGTTCAGGCTGTTATAGTGGCGGGTTACTTTGGCGTTATCCCGGTCAACGGCAAGCAGGTACTGGGTCAGGTCATTGCTGCCAATGCTAAAGAAATCAATCTCTTCACAGCACTGATCGATGATGAACATCACTGACGGCACTTCCAGCATGATACCGAGCTGGATTTTCTCATCAAAAGGAACATGTTCATTACGCAGCTGCTGTTTGGCTTCCGCCAGCTTCTCTTTCACCCACAGAATTTCCTCCATTGAGGAGATCATCGGGATCATGATTTTCAGGCTGCCGTGGGCTGACGCGCGCAGGATCGACCGCAGTTGAGTGGTAAACAGCGTGGCATATTCTTCATAAATACGTACAGCGCGATAACCGAGGAACGGGTTAGCCTCGGCAGGGATATTCAGGTAATCCACGGGTTTGTCGCCGCCGATATCCATTGTACGCACGATAATGCTGCGTCCCTGAGCAGGCACCAGTGCCTGGCAAAAAATGTTGTACAACTCTTTCTCGTCCGGGGCGCTGGCTCGGTCCATATACAGCATTTCAGTGCGGAAAAGGCCGATGGCTTCTGCCCCATTACCAAAAGCTGCCTGCGCTTCCACTGAATGAGCAATGTTGGCGGCCACTTCCATGCGGATGTTGTCGGCCGTATATGCTTGCTGAGTGAGCCAGATACGTTGCTGATCCTGCAGGGCATCCTGCATCCGGGCTTCCTGGAGATAGTAGCGGTCAATGGCTTCATCAGGATCGACAATCACCGCACCTGCGTTACCGTCGATGTAGACTTTTTGCTGCAACCAGGGAGTTAATGCCTCGATTTCCACACCGACCAGCGTCGGGATATTAAATGAGCGCGCAAGAATAACCGTGTGCGACGTCGTTCCGCCGCTTCTCAGCAGCAAGCCTTTGAGCTGTGTTTTGTCCAGTTCGAGGAACTGGCTGGGGGTCAGTTCGTCAGCCATGCAGACTGCAGGTTGGGTCAGTTTGCCCGGCGCCGGGAAGCGTTGTTCGCCATAAATCTGCTGTAAAAGCTGGAAACAAACGTCGCGGACATCCAGCGCACGTTCTTGTAGATAGCTACTGCCTGAACGGGAAAACTCATCACAAAAGTGTCTGGCGCTTTCAATGATCGCTTCGGCGCAGCTTAAACCGCGGGAGATACCACTTAGTAAATGCTGGCGCAGTGAGGTGTCACTCGTCAGCGATCGGTGCGCTTCCAGAATGGCGCTGGTAGCGCCGTCGCTGTCGAGCAGCCGAAACTCAATATTCTTGATTAACCGCGCAAGTCCCTTATCCAGTGCAGATTGTTCGGATTCAACATCGTTGGCGGCGGGAAGTTCGCTGAGCGCATTGAGATCCAGCGAGCTGAGAAGCGTCAGAATCCCCCCGGCGCTGCCGTTGCTCACGGTGTGGGCGCGAAAAAGTTGTGGGTTAAGATGGGTGAGCGAAGCGGGAAGCGGCTCCAGTTCACTGCTGCCGATGTCGGCCAGTGGTGCATCGCAGTGGGGGAATTCATCGCGTATCCACAGGCTCAGGCGCTGGTGGGCAGCTTGTTCATCCGGGCCGGAGATGAGCAACTGGCAGCTATCACCCGCCAGCGTATCGGTGCCAATCAGTGCCAGCGCACTCCTGGCGTTTCCTTTACGGTCGGTACGCAGGTTATGCCATTCAATGTTTGAGCTAAAGGTATTGCACAGCGCTTCAACCTGGCTCGCCGGGCGAGCATGTACGCCATTCGGCAGCTCACAGATAAATTCTACAATCAGGGCCATTGCCTCTCTCCCATAACGGTTCTCTGACCACAGGATAAAAGGACGGTGTCAGATCGCGCCATGTGACAATTCTATCAAAAACTGGATAAATGTAATGTAAGCGTCAAAGTGAGACTTATCTCACAAGTCAATTTTTTTCCGCATAAATTCCTGGATTCTGCAAGTTATGAGTCCGATCGCATTTTTCTACTGACATTACAAAAATCCAGTAAATGGCCCTTTTATCCACTGTCTGCACCGCTTCGGATTGCCTATTGTTTCCCGCAACAACATTCTGGTTATGGGCACTTAGCTGCCCGGGAGCAACATATGAAAGAGCTGGTGCACATCCTGAAAAATACCCGTCAGCACTTGATGACCGGTGTTTCGCATATGATCCCCTTCGTGGTGGCTGGCGGTATTTTGCTGGCGGTATCCGTCATGCTGTATGGCAAAGGCGCCGTACCGGATGCTGCAACCGATCCTAACCTCAAGAAGCTGTTTGATATCGGCGTAGCGGGGCTCACGCTGATGGTGCCTTTCCTTGCGGCTTATATCGGTTATTCCATTGCCGAACGCTCCGCCCTGGCGCCCTGTGCGATTGGCGCATGGGTAGGAAACAGCTTCGGCGCGGGCTTTTTTGGTGCGCTGATTGCCGGGATTATCGGCGGCATCGTCGTTCATTATCTGAAGAAAATACCGGTGCATAAGGTGTTGCGCTCGGTCATGCCTATCTTCGTTATCCCTATCGTCGGCACCTTCATCACTGCAGGCATCATGATGTGGGGATTGGGTGAGCCGGTCGGTGCCTTAACCCAAAGTCTGACGCAATGGCTACAGGGTATGCAGCAGGGCAGCATTGTGATGCTGGCGGTGATCATGGGGCTCATGCTGGCCTTCGATATGGGGGGCCCAATTAACAAGGTCGCTTACGCGTTTATGCTGATTTGCGTGTCGCAAGGGGTGTACACCGTCGTGGCCATTGCTGCCGTGGGCATCTGCGTGCCACCTCTGGGTCTGGGACTGGCAACGCTGATGGGGCGCAAAAATTTCTCCTCTGAAGAGTGCGAGGCAGGCAAGGCAGCACTGGTTATGGGGTGCGTTGGCGTAACTGAAGGCGCGATCCCATTCGCTGCGGCGGATCCGCTGCGCGTGATCCCTTCCATTATGATCGGTTCCGTCTGCGGTACGGTCACGGCGGCGCTGCTGGGTGCGCAATGCTACGCCGGTTGGGGCGGGTTGATCGTGCTGCCAGTGGTTGAAGGCAAGATTGGTTATATCGCTGCGGTCGTTGTCGGCGCGGTGGTGACCGCAGTTTGCGTTAACGTGCTGAAAAGTCTGGCGCGTAAGAAAGTGTCTCAGGTCGGGGAGAAACAAGACGACCTGGATTTAGAGTTTGAAATGAATTAAGTGAGGAATAAGCCATGACCAAGATTATTGCAGTAACAGCATGTCCTTCTGGTGTTGCACATACCTATATGGCTGCTGAGGCACTGGAGAGTGCGGCCAAAGCAAAGGGTTGGGATGTAAAGGTTGAAACTCAGGGTTCGATTGGCCTGGAAAATGAGCTGACCATGGAAGATGTTGCCGGGGCGGATATGGTGATTCTGACCAAAGACATCGGTATCAAGTTTGAGGAGCGCTTCGCTGGCAAAACGATTGTCCGCGTCAATATCAGCGACGCCGTGAAGCGCGCGGATGTCATCATGAACAAAATTGACGCGCATCTGGCACAAACAGCTTAATCCCTTTCCCGCCCGCCCACTGGGCGGGCTTGCTTTTCAAGGATCTCCTCATGACGAATCGCATTCAACGCCTGAAAGCTGCTCTGTTTCAACATCCCCGTGAAATTTCGCTTGAGCGCGCGCGGCTTTATACCGCCAGCCATCAGCAAACGGAGGGTGAACCCGTCATTTTGCGCCGTGCAAAGGCGACGGCATATATCCTTGAAAAAGTAGAGATCTTGATTCGTGATGAGGAGCTAATTGCTGGAAACCGTACCGTGAAACCGCGTGCGGGCATTATGTCGCCGGAAATGGATCCTTACTGGCTGCTTAAAGAGTTAGAACAGTTCCCGGTGCGTCCTCAGGATCGCTTTGCTATCAGCGAGGAGGATAAGCGCCTTTATCGTGAAGAACTGTTTCCGTACTGGGAAAAACGCTCAATGAAGGACTTCATCAACGGTCAGGTGACGGATGAGGTTAAGGCTGCGGTCAGTACGCAGATTTTTAGTATCAACCAGACGGATAAAGGCCAGGGCCATATCATCATTGATTACCCCCACCTGCTGAACCATGGGCTGGGTGAGCTTGTGGTCCAGATGCAGGGGTACAGAGAGAAGGATCCCGCGAACCCATTTTATGCGGCGGCGCTTTTGCTGCTCGAGGCTTCGCAAAAACACATTTTGCGTTACGCCGCTCTTGCGCAGGAGATGGCCGAACATTGCCAGGATGAAAGCCGCTGTCAGGAGTTGCTCTCTATCGCTGCCAACTCGCGGCACAATGCCCTGCATAAACCACAGACCTTCTGGCAGGCGTGTCAGTTGTTCTGGTACATGAACATTATTCTGCAGTATGAATCGAATGCCAGCTCACTCTCGCTGGGGCGCTTCGACCAGTACATGCTGCCATTCTACCAGGCCTCGCTGACGCAGGGCGAGGACCCGGCGTTTTTACAAGAGATCCTTGAATCGCTTTGGGTGAAATGCAATGACATCGTTCTGCTGCGCTCCACCAGCAGTGCGCGCTATTTTGCCGGATTCCCGACAGGTTATACCGCGCTGCTCGGTGGCCTGACGGCGCACGGACGTAGCGCAGTGAACGTACTTTCATTCCTCTGTCTCGATGCTTATCAGTCCGTACAGCTACCCCAGCCCAATCTGGGGGTCCGCACCAATGCCCTCATCGATACGCCGTTTCTGATGAAAACGGCTCAGACGATTCGCCTGGGCACCGGTATTCCGCAGATCTTCAATGACGAAGTGGTGGTTCCTGCGTTCCTCAATCGGGGAGTATCGCTGGAGGATGCCCGTGATTACGCAGTAGTTGGCTGCGTGGAGTTGTCGATTCCCGGCAGAACTTACGGCTTGCATGATATCGCCATGTTTAATCTGCTGAAGGTCATGGAAATTAGCCTGTATGAGAATGAAGGCAACGATGCGCTGACGTATGACGACCTGTTGGCGCATATTCGCACTAAGATCAGCCACTACATCGCACTCATGGTGGAGGGGAGCAACATTTGCGATATTGGGCACCGCGACTGGGCGCCAGTACCGCTGCTCTCATCATTTATCAGCGACTGTCTGGCTAAAGGTTGCGACATTACCGATGGCGGCGTACGTTACAACTTCTCTGGCGTGCAGGGGATTGGCATTGCGAACCTCAGTGACTCCCTGCACGCGCTTAACGGACTGGTATTTGAGCAGCAGCGGCTCAGCTTCGATGAACTTCTGATGGTCTTAAAAGAGAATTTCGCCACGCCGGAAGGAGAAAAGGTTCGTGCAAGACTGATGAACCGCTTCGAAAAATACGGTAATGACATTGATGAAGTGGATAACATCAGCGCCGGACTGCTGCGTCACTACTGTAAAGAGGTGGAAAAATACCAGAATCCGCGCGGCGGGCAATTTACGCCGGGCTCGTATACCGTTTCGGCGCACGTGCCTTTGGGGGCTGTTGTGGGCGCGACGCCCGATGGTCGCTATTGTGGCGAGCAGCTGGCGGATGGCGGGCTGTCGCCGATGCTCGGACAGGATACGCAAGGGCCGACGGCGGTACTGAAGTCGGTCAGTAAACTGGATAATACGCTGCTTTCTAATGGCACTTTACTGAACGTGAAATTCACGCCTGCGACCCTTGAGGGAGATGCCGGGCTATGCAAATTAGCGGATTTTCTGCGGGCCTTTACTCAACTCAAGCTTCAACACATCCAGTTTAATGTTGTGAACGCCGATACGCTGCGGGAAGCCCAACAGTGTCCGCAAAATTTTGCCGGGCTGGTGGTGCGCGTGGCGGGCTACAGCGCCTTTTTTGTTGAGCTGTCGAAGGAAATCCAGGATGACATCATTCGCCGCACAGCGCATCAGCTGTGAGATAGTGGAGTCTGACGCCGGGGAGTGTGCGCGTATTTTCAATATTCAGCGTTATTCGCTGAATGACGGACAAGGGATCCGTACGGTCGTTTTTTTTAAAGGCTGCCCGCATACCTGCCCGTGGTGCGCCAACCCTGAGTCAATGTCACCCCGTATTGAAACGGTGCGCCGGGAGGGTAAATGCCTGCATTGTGCGCCCTGTTTACGGGATGTCGATGAGTGCCCGTCCGGCGCGTTTGAGCGGATTGGCCGTGACGTCACGCTGGATGAACTGGAATGTGAAGTCATGAAAGATGATGTCTTCTTTCGTACCTCCGGCGGCGGCGTCACGCTTTCCGGTGGCGAGGTGCTGATGCAGGCACCTTTCGCCACGCGATTCCTGCAGCGTCTGCGGCGCTGGGGCGTTCAGCGAGCAATCGAAACGGCGGGGGATGCTCCACCGGGCAGATTGCTTTCGTTGGCGAAAGAGTGTGATGAAGTGCTGTTTGATCTCAAAATTATGGATCCGGTTTTGGCCCATAAAGTGGTTAATATGAATCAGCCTCGTGTGCTGGATAATTTGCAGCTGCTGGTGAGAGAGAAAATCACTGTTATCCCCCGAATTCCGCTGA
This sequence comes from Phytobacter sp. V91, assembly GCF_965644225.1. Classification (NCBI taxonomy): domain Bacteria; kingdom Pseudomonadati; phylum Pseudomonadota; class Gammaproteobacteria; order Enterobacterales; family Enterobacteriaceae; genus Phytobacter; species Phytobacter sp. V91. The sequence continues at coordinate 32,212 of NZ_CBFFRJ010000035.1, forward strand.
TTCCGGGTTTCACGCTCAATAACGAAAATCTACAGCGTGCGCTAACATTGTTGTCATCGCTGGGCTTACAGCAGATCCACCTGTTGCCGTTTCATCAGTATGGTGCGCCTAAGTACCGCATGCTCGGGCAGCAGTGGTTAATGAAAGATGTTCCTGCACCCTCAGTGCAAGAGATGGCAAGGCTTCGCACTATGGCGGAGTGTGCCGGGTTCCAGGTAACCGTGGGAGGCTAATATGTCAGCTGCACCCGTCAAATATTTGGTCGCAGTGACCGCTTGCGTTAGTGGTGTGGCGCACACCTATATGGCCGCTGAACGGCTGGAAAAGCTCTGTCAGCTGGAAAACTGGAGCATTAAGATTGAAACCCAGGGGGCGCTGGGTACAGAGAATCGCCTGACGGAAGAAGATATCAGCCGTGCCGATGTCGTTTTGTTGATCACCGACATTGAGCTGGCGGGTGCGGAAAGATTTGCCCACAGCCGTTCCATCCAGTCAGGCATAAACCTCTTTTTGCGGGACCCTCAACGCGTGATGATTGCGGCGCGAAAGCTCCTTTCTGCCCCGCAACACACCCGACTTATTCTGGAATCGCCTTCTTTTCGGTGAGCTGGCTGTGATATTGCCGACGATATTCCGACGGTGAACGCTCGGTGTTTTTACGAAACAGGCGGCAGAAATAGTTGCTGTCCACGAACCCGCAGGTGTGCGCGACCTCTTTTACTTTCAGATCATAACCCTTAAGCAGCGCTTTAGCGTGCTCGAGCCGGGTGTGGTTGAGGTATTCGTTAAAGCCAATGGCGCCGGTTTTCTGGAAAAGGTGGGAAAGGTAGTTGGGGGAGATATAAAAAGACTGCGCCACGGATTCACGGGTCAGAGGCATAGCGTAATGTTCGTCGATATAGTCGCGAATGGCTTCGAAAAGCGCCTGACTTTTGGATGCGGTTTGAATCTGGCTGCCGAGCAGATCGTGGCAGTGACTCAGCAGGCTGGCCACAATCAAGCGGGCGGTTTGCTGCTCTTTGGGTTGCATCTGTATTTCATGCAGTGTTTGTAACAGGAAAGAGCCGATACGCGGACCACGGCGGGCAACGTGCTGTTTTGTCAGGTTATACAGCTCTTCGCCGTCCCAGCGTGTGACGCTAAATCCCAGTTGCTGCTTGCCAAACATGATGCTCAACGTGGTGGCGGGCGTGGACCATTGCGGGAAATTCCAGCTGCCTGCCGGGACATACAGAACGTCCTGCTCCACCATTAATGGCGTCTCTCCGGCGATACCCAGATCGTCCAGCACCCCCTCCAGCACAATCTCCAGACGAGGGAAATCTACCTGCAAGGCGAGTGACGGCGCGGGGCCGGTTGCGCCTGAGAAGCAGATCTGGCGCAGGGGCGTCGGGCCGCCAATCAGGCGAGAGAGAAGGTGGCTGACGTCGTAATTCATGGTTTCCTTTTCCTTGCACGCGAACCACATCACCTTAACTGGCGGCATAAAAAAAGGCCACATCTGGTGTGGCCTTTTGCTGAATGCCGGGAGAATTAGCCGGTATTACGCATACCTGCCGCCACACCAGCGATAGTGACCATCAGCGCCTGCTCAACGCGGCGATCCGGCTCTTTACCTTCCTCTTCCGCTTTACGCGAACGGTGCAGCAGTTCCGCCTGGAGCACATTCAGCGGATCGGTATAAATATTGCGCAACTGAATGGACTCGGCGATCCATGGCAAATCGGCCATCAGGTGCGAGTCGTTGGCGATAGCCAGTACCACGTTGATGTCGGCCTGGAGCAGCTTACGCAGCTCTGAACCCAGCGCCCACAGCTCCGGAGCAACCAGACGCTGGTCGTAGTAGTCCGCCAGCCACAGGTCTGCTTTCGAGAAGACCATTTCCAGCATACCCAGACGAGTAGAGAAGAACGGCCAGTCGCGACACATCGCTTCCAGATCGCTCTGTTTACCATCTTCCACCACTTTTTGCAGTGCAGCGCCCGCACCCAGCCAGGCCGGAAGCATCAGACGGTTCTGCGTCCAGGCGAAGATCCACGGAATGGCACGCAAGGACTCTACGCCACCGGTCGGTCGACGTTTAGCCGGACGGGAACCGAGCGGCAGTTTGCCTAACTCCTGCTCAGGGGTTGCCGAGCGGAAGTAAGGCACGAAGTCTTTGTTTTCACGCACGTAACCACGGTACATGTCGCAGGAGATGTCCGACAGCTCGTCCATGATATGACGCCAGCCATCTTTTGGCTCCGGCGGCGGCAGCAGGTTCGCTTCCAGAATGGCGCTGGTGTAGAGCGTCAGACTGCTGATGGTGACTTCCGGCAGACCGTATTTGAAGCGAATCATCTCGCCCTGTTCGGTCACGCGCAGACCCCCTTTCAGGCTGCCTGGCGGTTGGGAGAGCAGTGCGGCATGAGCCGGTGCGCCGCCACGACCAATCGAGCCGCCGCGTCCGTGGAACAGCGTCAGTTCGATACCCGCTTTTTCACAGGTTTTGATTAACGCGTCCTGAGCCTGATACTGCGCCCAGGAAGCCGCCATCACGCCTGCGTCTTTTGCGGAGTCGGAATAGCCAATCATCACCATCTGTTTGCCCTGGATAAAGCCGCGATACCAGTCGATGTTCAGCAACTGGGTCATCACGTCATCAGCATTGTTCAGGTCATCGAGGGTTTCAAACAGAGGCGCGACCGGCAGAGCATAGTCGATACCGGCTTCTTTGAGCAGCAGGTGCACACCCAGAACGTCGGACGGGGTCTTCGCCATGGAGATCACATAGGCGGCAACCGATCCTTTCGGCGCATCAACGATCGCTTTGCAGGTCCTGAGCACCTCGAGGGTTTCATTGCTCGGCTCCCAGTTACGCGGTAGCAGAGGACGCTTGGAGTTCAGCTCGCGGATCAGGAATGCCTGTTTGTCGGCTTCGGACCAGCTTTCATAATCACCGATACCCAGGTAACGGGTCAGTTCGCCCAGCGCTTCGGTGTGACGGGTGCTTTCCTGACGAACGTCAATACGCACCAGCGGCACGCCAAAACATTTCACGCGCCTAAGGGTATCGAGCAGTTCACCATTGGCGATGATGCCCATACCGCAGGCTTGCAGAGATTTGTAACAGGCGTAAAGCGGTTCCCACAGTTGTTCGTTCTGGCTCAGCAGACCTTCTGGTTTCGGCAATCGCTGGCCTTTCAGACGCGCTTCCAGCCAGGCCTGCGTTGCCATCAGCTGGCCGCGCAGTTTTTTCATCAGATAGCGATAGGGTTCCTGTGCGCCTTCGGCACCGGCCAGCTCGCGCAGTTCGTCCGTACACTCCACCATGGAGAGTTCGGAGATCAGCAACTGAATATCTTTCAGGAACAGATCGGTCGCTTTCCAGCGGCTCAGCAGCAGGACGTGACGGGTAATGTCTGCGGTAACGTTCGGGTTGCCGTCGCGGTCGCCGCCCATCCAGGAGGTAAAGCGGACCGGGACGAAATCGACTGGCAGTTTGTAATTCAGGTTCTCTTCGAGCTGTTCGTTGAGCTCGCGAAGATAGTTAGGCACGCCTTCCCACAGACTGTTTTCGACAACCGCAAAGCCCCATTTGGCTTCGTCGACCGGGCTCGGGCGATGTTTACGGATTTCATCGGTATGCCAGGACTGCGCGATAAGCTGGCGCAGGCGGCGCATCAGCTGATGGCGCTCATAGTCGGCGATATCGGTGTTATCCAGCTGCTTTAAGCAGTTGTTCACTTCCACCATTTTGTGGATAAGCGTACGGCGGGTGATCTCTGTCGGGTGGGCGGTCAGCACCAGCTCCAGCGACAGCGATTCAACGGCTTTCTTGATGTCCGCTTCGTTGAGATCGGGTTGGTCTTTCAGTTTACGCAGCGTACGAGCAATCACTTCCGGGTTGTTTGCGGCTTCGCCTTTCGGAGAAATGCTGTGGTATTGCTCGGCGGTATTGGCAAGATTCAGAAACTGGCTGAAGGCGCGAGCGACCGGCAGCAGTTCATCATTTGACAGGTTTTGCAGCGTATTGAGCAGTTCCTGTCGGTTAGCCTCATTACCAGCACGTGAAGATTTGGACAGCTTACGGATTGTTTCGACCCGTTCAAGAATGTGCTCTCCCAACGCATCCTTGATGGTATCCCCCAGCAGCTTGCCGAGCATACTGACATTACTACGCAAAGCGGAATATTGTTCGTTCATGTTAACCCAGACACCCCATCTCATTTTATTTTGTTATATCCACCGTCCTGCAACGTCAAACGGATAGATATCAGACACCGCCTTTTATAAAGCCACGTAAAACCCACGACGTCAATTGCTGCGAAATCGGTTCAGCAAACGAATAAATGGCGTGAATTTACGAAATTTAATTCGCTTTACGGCAGATAAGCATAGCTTATGGAATTGTGAACAAGGTCACTGCGTTTTCTCCTCACCCCGACGGCGATTTATCGGGGTGAAGAGGGCGTAAATCAGTGCCAGCAGAAGTGATGCACCACCTGCGTAATTAACTCGCGAGTGGGTTTAATAAAGCGCGTCTCAAGATATTCATCAGGCTGATGCGCCTGATTAATCGAACCAGGGCCTAACACCAGAGTCGGGCACAGGGTCTGAATAAACGGCGCTTCGGTGCAGTAGTTCACCACTTGTGTCTCCACGCCCAGCAGTTTTTCCACCACCTCGACCAGCTGATGGTCCGGCGGACATTCGTAACCCGGAATCGGCGGATGCAGTTCGGAGACGGTCAGACGACCCGGCCAGCGGCTGCTTACCGGCTCTAATGCCTCTTCAAGCAGGCCGTTCAGATCGTTAAGGGTCATGCCCGGCAGTGGACGAATGTCCATATGCAGTTCGCAGCAGGCGCAAATACGGTTGGAGGCATCGCCGCCGTTAATGTGACCGAGGTTCAACGTTGGGTACGGCACGGTGAAGGCGTCATAGTGATAACGCTCTTTCAGGTTATCGCGCAGATGCAAAATATGGCCGATGGCGTCATGCATCAGCTCGATAGCGTTGACGCCACGCGCCGGATCGCTGGAGTGACCCGACTGCCCAAGGATGCGGATGGCACTGGAGATATGACCTTTGTGGGCGCGCACGGGCTGAAGAGAGGTTGGCTCGCCGATAATGGCGCAATCCGGGCGAAGCTGCGTATTTTCTGCAAAGTAGCGTGCGCCTGCCATGCTGGTCTCTTCGTCAGCGGTGGCCAGCACGTAGAGCGGCTTTTTCAGCTTCGTCACATCAACATCACGCAGTGCATCAAGAATGAAGGCGAAGAAGCCTTTCATATCGGCAGTGCCCAGTCCGTAGAGCTTGTTGTCATGCTCGGTCAGGGTGAAAGGATCGCGCGTCCAGCGACCATCATCGAAGGGAACGGTATCGGTATGGCCGGTTAACAAAAGACCGCCGGCGCCCTCGCCGATACTGGCTAACAGGTTAAACTTGTTACGTGTGCCGGGGACAGGTTGCACTTCAACCCTGAACCCGAGGTCGCCAAACCATCCAGCCAGCAGATTGATTAAAGAAGCATTGCTTTGATCAAGGGCTTCTTCCGTTGCGCTGATGGACGGCGTGCCAATCAGGGCGCGGTAAATCTCGATAAATGGCGGCAAATTCATTTTCATTGTTGACATACCTGAGTTCGTGATAGTATCAATATTCATGCATTAATAGTGAATAAAAATACATTAATGTTGAGCGTAAAGGAACCCGTTCGGCGCCTTTACAGAGCGACGTGGGGATTGATGCCGAATCACTCCCTGGCAAACATGACGTACTAAGAAGGTAAACTGCCCCGATGTTGAACACGTTAATTGTGGGTGCCAGCGGCTACGCCGGCGCAGAGCTAGTGACCTATGTAAATCGCCATCCTCTTATGAACATAACCGCTTTGACGGTTTCAGCGCAAAGTAATGATGCAGGAAAATTAATCTCCGATTTACATCCGCAGTTGAAAGGCATTGTTGATCTGCCGCTCCAGGCCATGTCGGACATCAGCGAGTTTACTGATGGCGTGGATGTGGTGTTCCTGGCGACTGCGCATGAAGTGAGCCACGATCTGGCACCGCAGTTCCTGGCGGCAGGTTGCGTGGTGTTTGACCTGTCTGGTGCATTCCGTGTTAACGATCCCGCGTTCTATGAAAAATTCTACGGTTTCACGCATCAGCATCCTGAGCTCCTCGCCCAGGCGGTGTATGGCCTGGCTGAGTGGGCGACCGACGCGCTGAAAGAGGCGAATCTGATCGCGGTGCCGGGTTGTTACCCCACGGCGGCGCAGCTCTCGCTTAAACCGCTGATTGATGCCGGTGTGCTGGAACTGAACCAATGGCCGGTTATTAACGCGACCAGCGGTGTGAGCGGCGCAGGGCGTAAAGCCGCGCTCTCCAACAGCTTCTGCGAAGTCAGCCTGCAGCCCTACGGCGTGTTTAACCATCGCCACCATCCGGAGATCACCACTCACCTTGGTGCGCAGGTGATTTTCACCCCACATCTGGGTAACTTCGCGCGTGGCATTCTGGAAACCATCACCTGCCGCCTGAAGCCTGGCGTGACCCATGCGCAAATTGCCGGGATTTTCCAGCAGGCCTACGGCGACAAGCCGCTGGTGCGCCTGTATGAGAAAGGCGTTCCGGCACTGAAAAATGTGGTTGGGCTGCCGTTCTGCGATATTGGTTTCGCGGTGCAGGATGAACACCTGATCGTGGTCGCGACGGAAGATAACGTCTTGAAAGGCGCAGCGGCGCAGGCTGTGCAGTGTGCAAATATTCGTTTCGGCTATGCTGAAACCCAGTCTCTTATCTAATTGAGTGCAGGCGTGATGATGAACCCATTAATTATTAAACTCGGTGGCGTGCTGCTGGATAGTGAAGAAGCGCTGGAGCGTCTGTTTACCGCGCTGGTGAATTACCGTGAATCCCATCAGCGTCCGCTGGTGATTGTCCACGGCGGCGGCTGCGTGGTGGATGAGCTGATGAAACAGCTTAACCTGCCGGTGACCAAGAAAAATGGTCTGCGCGTCACCCCAGCCGATCAAATCGATATTATAACCGGCGCGCTGGCGGGTACCGCCAACAAAACGCTGCTGGCCTGGGCGAAGAAGCATAAGATTGCCTCCGTTGGTCTGTTCCTCGGCGACGGTGACAGCGTGAAAGTGACGCAACTGGACAAAGAGCTGGGCCATGTGGGCCAGGCGCTGCCAGGTTCACCGAAGCTGGTGACCTCTCTGCTCGATGGCGGTTTCCTGCCGGTTATCAGTTCTATTGGCGTCACCGACGATGGCCGCCTGATGAACGTTAACGCTGACCAGGCGGCTACGGCGCTGGCGGCAACCCTTGGCGCGGATTTGATTCTGCTCTCTGACGTGAGCGGTATTCTGGACGGCAAAGGTCAGCGTATCGCTGAAATGACAGCGGCCAAAGCAGAACAGCTGATTGCCCAGGGCATTATTACCGATGGCATGATTGTGAAAGTTAACGCCGCGCTGGATGCTGCCCGCGCGTTGAATCGCCCGGTGGATATTGCCTCCTGGCGTCATGCCGAGCAATTACCGGCGCTGTTTAACGGCACGCCTATCGGTACCCGTATTCTCGCATAAGATTTTTCCCTCACCCTTACCCTCTCCAGGAGGGCAAGGGGATAAAGAGGGACAACACTCAATAAATTTAAGGAAGCATGTTATGGCACTTTGGGGTGGGCGTTTTTCACAGGCTGCAGATCAACGGTTCAAACAGTTCAACGACTCTTTGCGCTTTGACTATCGCCTGGCGGAGCAGGATATCGTTGGCTCTGTGGCCTGGTCCAAAGCGCTGGTCACCGTTGGCGTGTTAACCAGCGATGAGCAGGTTCAGCTGGAAGAAGCACTGAACGTTTTGCTGCAAGAGGTTCAGGCGAACCCGCAGCAGATCCTCGAAAGCGATGCCGAAGATATTCATAGCTGGGTCGAAGGCAAGCTGATCGATAAAGTCGGCCAGTTGGGTAAAAAGCTGCACACCGGACGTAGCCGTAACGACCAGGTCGCGACCGACCTTAAACTGTGGTGCAAAGACACGGTGGTTGAACTGCTCGTTGCCTGCCGTCAGCTGCAAAGCGCGCTGGTGGAGACTGCAGAGAATAACCAGGATGCCGTGATGCCGGGTTACACCCATCTGCAACGTGCTCAGCCGGTGACGTTTGCCCACTGGTGCCTGGCCTATGTCGAAATGCTGGCGCGTGATGAAAGTCGTTTGCAGGATACCCTGAAACGTCTTGACGTCAGCCCGCTGGGTTGCGGCGCACTGGCGGGAACTGCCTATGAAATCGATCGTGAACAGCTGGCAGGCTGGCTGGGCTTCGCCTCCGCGACCCGCAACAGCCTCGACACCGTGTCGGATCGCGACCATGTGCTGGAGCTGCTCTCCGATGCTTCTATCAGCATGGTGCATCTGTCCCGTTTTGCCGAAGATCTGATTTTCTTCAACACCGGTGAAGCCGGGTTCGTGGAGCTTTCCGACCGTGTCACCTCCGGCTCTTCATTGATGCCGCAGAAGAAAAACCCGGATGCGCTGGAACTGATCCGTGGCAAATGCGGGCGTGTACAAGGCGCGCTGACCGGCATGATGATGACCCTGAAAGGCCTGCCGCTGGCGTATAACAAAGATATGCAGGAAGACAAAGAAGGGCTGTTCGACGCGCTTGATACCTGGCTGGACTGTTTGCATATGGCGGCGCTGGTGCTGGACGGCATTCAGGTGAAGCGTCCTCGTTGCCAGGAAGCGGCGCAGCAGGGTTATGCCAACGCCACTGAGCTTGCGGATTATCTGGTTGCGAAAGGCGTACCTTTCCGTGAAGCGCACCATATTGTGGGCGAAGCGGTGGTCGAAGCTATTCGTCAGGGGAAACCTCTGGAGGAGCTGGCGCTCGCTGATTTGCAGAAATTCAGTGCGGTTATCGCCGATGATGTCTACCCGATCCTGTCGCTGCAATCCTGTCTGGACAAGCGTGCAGCCAAAGGCGGCGTCTCCCCGCAGCAGGTTGCGCAGGCAATTGCTGAGGCGAAAAATCGTTTAGTTTGATCCTCTGAGGGCGGATGTTCTCTCCCACCGGGAGAGGGAGTAAACATTAAAAAAGGCAACCAGGGTTGCCTTTTGGCTCTATAACTTTGTGCGGTCTGATGCCCTCACCCCGACCCTCTCCCACGGGGCTGAGGAATCCCCAGAAAAAGTGAAAGGCACGATGAAGTGTGATCTACTGGTTGCGCTAACA
>NZ_CBFFRJ010000036.1:0-41084 GCF_965644225.1 Phytobacter sp. V91
ACGGCTCCCTGTTGTGGAAGCCGTTATAGTGCCGCAGATTAAGGATCGGTCAACCGATCCTTAACTGATCGGCATTATGCCATCGTGCAGGGCTTTTTGCTGTGCGGGTCAGCGTTGAGCGGTCTGTTCCTCTCTCTGAAGGTGAGGGGAAAATGCTAACCCTGATTCGGTCTGAACCGGGCAATCCACGCCTGTCGCTGCTCACGCGCCTGCTTCGCCACTCGGGCCTCGGGATCGGAGCTGAATCCGTGGTATTCCCCTGGCCAGATAGCCATCTCAACCGCCACGCCTGCGCGCATTAACTGCCGGGCAAAGCGCATATTCTCATCCACAAACAGATTCAGCGTACCTACACCCAGCCAGGTGGGCGGCAGGCCGTGCAGATCCGTTGCTCTTGCGGGGGCGGCATAGGGTGAAATATCTTCTGCGCCGGGTTCACGCCCCAGCAATGCGTGCCAGCCGAAGTGGTTGTATTCACGCGTCCACATAAATTCTCCGGTCACCGGGTTGGGATCGGTCTCGGTGACCGTCCTGTCGTCAAGCATCGGGAACATCAGATTCTGGAAGGCAAGTTGCGGGCCTGCGCGATCTCTGGCCAGTAGCGCCAGCGACGCCGCCAGTCCTGCCCCTGTGCTGTCACCCATCAGGCCAATATGTTCCGGATGAATTCCGAGTGTTGCCGCCTGCTCCTGCATCCACACCAGTGCGGCATAGCAATCTTCCAGCGACCCTGGAAAGACCGTTTCGGGAGCCAGACGATAATCGACGGAGACAATGACGCAGTCGTGTTGCAGCGCCGTGACGCTGGTCAGGGAGAGCGATTGCTCAGGGCTACCGAAAAGGTGGCCGCCGCCGTGGATATGCAAAATCCCCATCCGTGGTGCGGCGGGGGCCGCGGGGGAGATGACACAGACTCTGACAGGCGGGTGCTCCGCGCAAGAGACAACCTGTTCTTCTACTGTTAACCCGATATCCCGGAAGGCCTGCACATTTTCCAGGGCCGCCTGCTGCCGCTGCTGGCGCAGGGTCACCAGCGCGTCCTGGGTCAGTGTGAGAGGGGAGCTGTTGCTTAGCGCGGGGCGTAATTCGGGGTCGACCAGATTCCATGTGTTCATGCATGCAGCCTTTGATGTCTCGGTAAAAGTCACGGAGCGGGAAATGTCCCGCTCCGTCATTACCTTACAGCGTTTCGCCGTTGCTGGCGATAACCTGTTTATACCAGTCAAAGCTGCGTTTCTTACTGCGTTTAAGGGTACCGTTACCGTCGTTGTCTTTATCGACATAGATAAAGCCGTAGCGTTTTTTCATTTCGCCGGTTCCGGCGCTGACGATATCAATCGGCCCCCACCAGGTGTAGCCCATGATGTCGCAGCCATCGGCCACCGCCTCAGCCATCTCACGGATATGCTGGCGGCCATAGTCGATACGGGCCGTGTCGTTTATCACCCCGTTTTCATCCGGTTCATCGACGCCGCCGTAGCCGTTTTCGACAATAAACAGCGGCTTGCGATAGCGATCCGCCAGCTCGTTACAGACGATGCGAAAACCTTTGGCGTCAATCGGCCAGCCCCAGGCGGTTTTCTCCAGGTATGGATTGTCCTGCCCGACGGTGCCGCCGGTGTCGACGCGGAATTCTCCGCCAGCCTGATGCAGTACGCTGCGGTAGTAGCTAAAGCCAAGGTAATCGGACGGATAGCGGGCTATCAGCTCCAGGTCGCCATCCTCTATCGCCAGTTCAATGTTTTGTTCGCGGAACAGGCGCGGCGTCCAGGCCGGGTATGCTCCCAGCATCATCACGTCGGAGTAGAACAGCGAGCGGCGGCGCAACTGCATGGTCGAGAAGATATCTTCCGGGTTACAGGTCGCCGGATAGACGGTGCTCAGCGACAACATGCAGCCGATTTTCGCCGCCGGGATAATCTCATGGCACAGCTTGTTCGCCAGCGCGTTGGCGACAAACTGGTGGTGATTGGCCTGGTACAGCTCCTGAGGCGTTGAATCGGGGGCGACCGCGCCGGTGGCAAAGGGCATGCGGTTCATATTGTTCAGTTCGTTAAAGGTCATCCAGTATTTGACCTTCTCGCGGTAGCGGGTAAACACCACCTCGCAGTAACGGGTAAAGAACTCCACCAGCCTGCGGTTCTTCCAGCCGCCATACTCCTGATACAACGCCAGCGGCGTCTCGTAGTGGGAGAGGGTAATCACCGGCTCGATGCCGTGTTTCAGCAGCTCATCAAACAGGTCGTCGTAGAATTTTAAGCCCGCTTCGTTGGGCGTGGTTTCATCCCCGCGCGGGAAGATACGCGTCCAGGCGATAGAGGTGCGAAAACAGGTGAAGCCCATTTCGGCAAACAGCGCCACGTCTTCTTTGTAGTGGTGATAGAAATCGACCGCTTCATGGCTGGCGTAATATTTGTTCGGGTCGATCGCCGCATCGTGTTTGCCAGACGCAATACCGCCGCGCACCACGTCGGAGATAGACGGCCCTTTGCCATCCAGGTTCCATGCACCTTCCGCCTGGTTGGCGGCAATGGCGCCGCCCCATAAGAAATCTTTCGGGAAAACAGACATGTTTACTCCTTAATCCGTTAAATCGTTACCGTTAGAGGCAATCACTTTTTTGCACCAGTGGTAGCTTTTTTTCAGCGAACGTTTCTGGGTGCCGTTGCCCATATCGTCCTGATCGACATAGATAAATCCGTAGCGTTTGGATATTTGCGCCGTGCCTGCGCTCACCACGTCAATCGGCCCCCACCAGGTGTAACCGAACAGATCCACCCCGTCGGCCAGCGCTTCCTGCATCTGTTCGATATGAAGGCGCAGGTACTCAATGCGGTAGTCGTCATCGATGGAGCCATCCGGGTTAACGGTGTCCACCGCGCCGAGGCCGTTTTCAGCAATAAACAGCGGCTTCTGGTAGCGGTCATAAAGCTGGTTAAGGGCCAGGCGCAGCCCTTTAGGATCAATCTGCCAGCCCCACTGGCTGGTGGGCAGGTGCGGGTTGCGAATGCCGCCGGTGATCAGGTTGCCTTCCGCCCCTTGCAGTTTTTCCGGGTGGGCGCTGACGGTGCTGGACATGTAATAACTGAAGGAGACGAAATCCACCGGATGCTGGCGCAGGATCTCATCGTCCCCCACCACTTTTTGCAACTGGACGCCTTTTTCCGCCAGCATACGGTCGGTGTAAGCCGGGTAGTAGCCGTGGGCCTGCACATCGCTGAAGAACAGGGACACGCGCTGCATCTCCTCGCAGGCCTGCAAATCGTCCGGGTGACAGGTGTGGGGGTAAAGCATCTGGTAGCTGATCATGCAGCCGACTTTTGAGCCGGGAATGATCGCATGGCAGGCTTTGGTCGCCAGGGCGCTGGCCACAAACTGGTGGTGTGCGCCCTGGTATTTGTCCTGCTCCAGATGCGGATTGTCCTCTTCAATCACTCCGACGCTGACGTAGGGATGGTGCTTCACGCAGTTTATTTCGTTGAAGGTCATCCAGTACTTCACTTTTTTGCGATAGCGGGTAAAGCAGGTGGTGGCGAAGCGCACGTAAAAATCCACCACTTTGCGGTTTGGCCAGCCGTCGTAATCGGTCACCAGCGCCAGCGGCATCTCGTAGTGGGAGAGTGAAACTATCGGCTCGATGCCGTGCGCAAGCAACGCATCAAACACCTCGTCATAGAATCTGAGCCCGGCTTCGTTAGGTTCGCTTTCGTCACCGCGCGGGAAGATGCGTGTCCAGGCAATCGACATGCGAAAACATTTAAAGCCCATCCCGGCGAACAGCGCTATGTCCTCTTTGAAATGGTGATAGAAGTCGTTCCCTTTGCGTTTAGGGTAATATTTGGTGCTGTTTGGATCCTGTGCTTCACGCACCTGGGCGTGGGTCATTCCCAGCCACTGGTCGAGCCAGCGCTCTTTCGGGGTGTTGATGTCAAAAGTATAGACATCAGAAACGGACAGCCCTTTGCCGTCGACGTTCCACGCCCCTTCAAGCTGATTTGCTGCCGTTGCGCCACCCCATAAAAATCCATCCGGAAATGATGTCGAAAAAGTCATGCGCTTACTCCTCATGCCGCGGTTGCGGTCAGTGTCAGAAATTCGTCGCGGCTGGCGACGTCGCCAGTCTCTTTTACCGGGCTGATATCGCCGTAACATTCGCTATTGGTCACCACCAGGATGACGCTCGGATCAATGTTTTCAGCCTTCAGTGCGGCGAGGTCGAAGGTAACCAGCAGGTCGCCCACCTCAACAAACTGCCCGGCGGCGATATGGCTGGTGAAGTGTTTGCCGCCCAGTTTTACGGTATCAATTCCGATGTGGATCAGGAGCTCCGCCCCGGTATCGCTTTGCAGCGCCAGCGCGTGGTGGGTCTCAAACACCGATTCCACCTTGCCGTTGACCGGTGAACGAAGTTCGCCAGTGGTCGGGTAAATCGCCAGCCCTTTGCCAAAAATCTCGTCGGCAAATACCGGGTCGCTCAGGGTATTCAGCGCTTTTAGTTCACCGCTTACCGGGGCAAACAGTTTTTCGGCTGACTTACCGATGGGCACCGGGCTGACGCCTGCCACTACCGGTTGGGTCGACTCTTCAAAGCCTAGAATGACCGTGAGAGCCGCGGCACAGACAAAGGAGATGGCGATGCTCACCACCGCCCACAGGAAGGTGGGGCCGACCAGCGCCGGAATACCCGGCAGGCCGCTCAGGGCGAAGGCGTAGGTTTTTACCCCCATGGTCATGGCGAACGCGCCGCCGCAGGCCCCGCCGATAAGCGCTGCCGCGAACGGGCGTTTATAACGAATATTCACCCCGTACATTGCCGGTTCCGTGATCCCCATTGCCGCACTGAAACTGGTGCTCAGGGCCAGGGTTTTCAGTTTTTTATCACGGGCGCGCAGGAAGACCCCAAAAGCGGCGCCGGCTTGCCCAAGGTTAGCGATGTAAAAGAGGAACTTGATAGGGTCGAAGCCCATGGTGCTGATGTTGTTGATCATGATAGGCACAATCACATAGTGCATGCCGGTAATGATGATCAGCGACAGCGTTCCGCCTACCACCACCCCGGCCACGATCCCCATATTCTCCACCATCCAGATAATGCCGCCCGAGAGCGCGTTACCGGCATAAATCCCCACCGGACCGATGGCGATAAGAGTGATGGGCGTGACAATCAGCAGGCACAGCAACGGCACAAACATGGTCTTCAGCGGGCCGGGCATAAAGCGGTCAACGATGCGCTCAACGTGGCCTAACAACCACACCGCCAGCAGGACAGGGATCACCGTCGACGCGTAGTTCACGGTCGGAACCGGTAAGCCGATAAAACTGACCGGCCCGCCTGCCTTGAATAACGTCTGAATGGCCGGGTGGAACAGCACAGCGGTCAGCGCCACCGCCACATAGGGATTGGCGCCGAACTTTTTCGCCGCACTAAAGGCCAGGGCGAAGGGAAGGAAGTAGAACACACCATCGCTTATCGCCAGCAGGATCTGGTAGCTCTGGTGAGACGTTTCCACCCACTTCATTGCCACCATCAGCGCCAGCAGGCCTTTGAGAATACCAGCTCCGGCAATGGCAGGGATGATGGGGGAGAAGATGTTTGACAGTCCTTCAAGTATGACCGAGATCGGGTTGCGTCTTTGAGTCGGCCGGAAAGCGCTATCGATACCCGGAAGCTGGCTGAGAAGGGCATTGCAGAGGGGATCGACATCGTTGCCGATAATCAACTGGAACTGGTCGCCGGAGATATTGACGCCAAAAACGCCCTCCAGAGCCTCAAGTGCAGCACGATCCGCTTTGTCGTTATCCTTGAGCTGAAAGCGCAGACGGGTAATACAGTGAAACAGTGAGAGTATGTTATTTTTGCCGCCGATAAGGGTGATTATCTGGCGCGCAGTATCCTGATAATGCATAAGATTTCCTCCAGACTGAAGCCAAAAGCCGGCTTCATCCACAATGACCGGTGTTAACCGGAGCCTTGTTTCCTCTGGGGTTTGCCTGATCTAACAGTAACAAGCCTGGATGGAATTGCTGCACTTCTTAATACAGAGTGTCTGTATATTAACGCGTTAAACCTTCCCCGCGTCGGGGGCTGTTCGCTGCACAATATTCTCGATGTGCACCGTCAGGTAGAGCTTTTCCGAGTTGCTCATGGTGTGGTGATAATTCTTGCTGACAAATTCGTTCATCGCTTCGACGCATTTTAATGTGGCCTGGTAACGCCTTTGTACAAGGGCGAAGAATTCGTCATCGTCGTTATTTAACACCACCCCATCAATCACCCGCTGGGCGAAAAATTTTAAATGGGTAATAAATCGCTGATAATTAAGACTGTGTTCATCGAGTGGTATATTAAAGAAATACTTAACAATGTTCTGTAACTGATAAATAAGCCGGGTGATTTGCGTGGTTTTTCCCATGGTGTCATTAAGCCCGGCATTGACAATATGCAGGGCAATGCTACAGGCTTCACCATCAGGTAATAATTTACCGGTACGGGCAACAACCATCCCCAGCGCCTGGCGACCAATGGCATACTCTTTGGTGTAAAAATGGCGAACTTCCCACTCAAGTGGATTAGGTAAAAGTTCATTGTTTTGTTGCCGTTGCAGGGCAAAATGCAGATGGTCGGCGAGGGTAACGTACAGGCCTTCACTGAGTTTGTGGGGGAGTACGCTGCGGGCATGGCTGATGATATCGGCGGTGATTTGCAAAATATCAACCGGTACTTCACTGACCAGATCTTTAAAACGGGCAGAAACCTGCGAGTCCTGCAGGCGGAATATTTTATCGATGGCATTTTGGTCGATACTGGCGCCGCTGTGGGTATTAAACCCCAGCCCACGCCCGGTTAAAATGACCTCCAGGCCATTTTCATCAACTGCGCTGACAACATTATTATTTAATATTTGTTTGACCAGCATCGCCAACTCCTGAAAACAAAAACGGGCAAGACATAAATACAGATACAGGCGAATTATGCCCCTCAGTCTGCATTTAGGTTTTGCCCGATAGTCGGTAACAAGCGTAATGCAGTTAAAACCTAGCACCGCGAAAAAAAATATTCAATGCAACAAAAGGCGTTAACTAAATTCGAATGCCAAATTGTGATCCGGGCTGCGAAAACCCGTCGGTTGCCTGAAAAACGCCGCCAGAAGGGTAAACGTTGTCACTTTGCATCACTGTCGCTACCATACCGGGATGAGAGAGGGAGTTGCGCTAATGATCGACAAATATTCCACCGTGCCAGTCTATTTACAGCTTGAACAGTACCTTACCGGGCAGATTGCCGCCGGTTCGTTAAAGCCTGGCGACGTTATCCCTTCAGAAAATGAGCTCTGCCAGCAGTTTGCCATTTCCCGGATGACGGCGCGTAAGGCGGTGGATTATCTGGTACGTCAGGGAAAAGTGGAGCGCCGTCGCGGGCAGGGAACCTTTGTTGTTCAGTCGGGCAAACAGGTCCGTATCTCTCTGCCTCTTGACCGACACCTCTCCTCCAGCGAAGCGACGCTGGGGCTGGATGAACCGGTGGTTAATCGCCTGATTTGTCTGTTTCGACAGACTGCTTCGCCAGAGGTTGCCGAAAGATTGCGCCTGCCGCCGGACGGCGAAGTGTGGTTTATGCAGCGTCTGCGTCTGGTGGGCGATATTCCGTTTGTGTATGAACAGTCATGGATGATCGCGCAGCCCTTTGCGGATCTCAGCGAAGACGATCTTAACCGCTCCAAATATGCCTATGTCAGCCGCAAAGGTTTTACCGTTGAACGATCTGAAAAAGAGATCCGCGCCGAACTTCCGTCACAGAATGTCCGTGATATGCTGGGGATCAACCGCGATGAGCCGGTCCTGCATGCCACATCGATCGCTTTCCTGCGCGAAGATATTCCGTTTGAGATCTCCGAGATTTACTACAACCAGCAGCACTATCGTTTCACCCTGACAGCAGCACGTCCTTAAGCGATCCAAAGGCTAACTTTGTGATCTTCGCCGCGTTTTAAATTTAGTGGGCTAGACAACTATACATTCATTCTGGCTATACTCTGTCCTATGTTCAGCCAGTACCCTAAAAGGAAAATAACAATGAGTCGGACGGGTGAGTTTCTACAGGATTTAGGCAAGGCGTTGATGATGCCGATCTCTGTTATCGCGGCAGCGGGGATATTCCTCGGTCTCGCGGCGGCATTACAGAATCCGGCAATCGTCGGCGAAAGCGTGATTCATGCCGAAGTGATGCAGCAGATTATTGGTTTTATCCGCAAAGTCGCCGGGGCGCTGTTTGCTAATCTGCCGCTGCTGTTTGCTATTGCCGCCGCCATTGGTCTTGCGCGTGATGAAAAGCCCACCGCGGCGCTTGCGGCAGTGATTGGCTTTATCACTTTTCACGTTGGGGTCAATTACAGCCTGCTGGCACAAGGATTAACCCCACAAACCACTTCTGTCGCCGCGCTGATTGAAAAAGGCTACAGCCAGACCGATGCGGTGATGTATTCAGCAGAGTTTGCCAGCACCTTAGGCATATTTTCTTATCAGATGAGTGTCCTCGGCGGGGTTATTTCCGGTCTGGTTACTGTGGCGCTGCATAACCGTTTTTATACGATTAAACTCCCGGCGGCCATCGCCTATTTTGGTGGTCGCCGCTTTGTTCCTATTATTACCGTGATTGTTCTGCCGATTGTCGGCGTATTAATGTCATTAGTCTGGCCGGTTATTGCCAGCGCGATCATCTCCCTCGGTCAATTTATTGGTGAATCCGGTCCTTTTGGCACCTTTATTTATGCCTTTACCGAGCGGATTTTAATTCCGACCGGGCTGCACCATATTCTTAATGAAACCGTGCGTTTCACTCCCGTTGGCGGGATGGTGCATGTGGATAACGAAAGCGTGATTGGCGCGCTGTCGATCTTCAATTATGCCCTGGCGCATCCCGGCGCGCTGGCGGATGACGTGGTGCGCGAGGCAACCCGTTTTCTGGCGCAGGGGAAAATCCCGGTGATGATGTTTGGTCTGCCTGCCGCTGCGCTTGCGATTTACCGCTGCGCAAAGCCTGAGCATAAACAGCGGGTTAAGGCGCTAATGATGGCGGGCGCGCTGGCGTCGTTCACCACCGGAATAACCGAACCGCTGGAGTTCAGCTTTATCTTTGTCTCCCCGTTACTGTTCTTATTTCATGCCGTTATGACCGGTCTCTCTTTTGCCTGCGCGCAATTATTGCAGGTGATGATCGGTAATATTCAGGGTGGACTGATCGACTTTATTGTCTTCGGTGTGCTGGGCGGGGCGAAAACCCAGTGGTGGTTTAATTTGTTGCTCGGCTGTATCTGGGCGCCGGTTTATTACTTCGCGTTTAAATGGATCATTCTGCGCACCAATGCCAGAACCCCCGGCCGGGAAGACGACAAACAGGTCAGCCATGCGGGTGGACAAATAATGGAAGGCGATGCTGCCACGGCGCAAATTATTGCCGGACTCGGCGGTCGCGAGAATATCCAGAACGTGGACTGCTGCTTTACCCGTCTGCGGGTAAAAATCAGCGATATGCATAAAGTGGATGAGAACAAGCTCAAACAAAGTGGTGCCAGCGGCTTTGTTCGCGCCACTGAGAACGATATTCAGGTTATTTACGGCCCACAGGTTGAAAGTATTGCCAGTGCCGTAAAACAACATTTACTTGTTCAACAGCCGCAATAAGAGAACAGATGATATGAAAAAATTTAATATTGTATTAGTCGGTGGCGGTTCCACATGGACACCGGGATTATTAAAAGCACTCTGCAAACTCAAAGAGCGTCTGCCATTAAACAAACTGGTGATGTTTGATGTGAATGAAGAACGCCAGGCGGTGATTGGTGAATATGCCAAAGTGCTCTTCCGCGAAGAATATCCCGGGCTGGAATTTGTCTACACCGGCGATGAAGACATCGCATTCAGCGATATGGACTTCATCTTCTGCCAGATGCGTACCGGCGGCTATGCGATGCGCGAGAAAGATGAAAAAATTCCGCTTAGTCTTGGGGTCATTGGTCAGGAAACCTGCGGCGCAGGTGGCTTTGCCTACGGTATGCGATCTATTCGCGACATGATTGCGTTGGTGGAAAAAGTACGAGCACGTTCACCGCGCGCGTGGATCCTCAACTACACCAACCCGGCGGCCATCGTGGCCGATGCGCTGAATAAACGTTTCCCGGACGATGACCGTATCCTCAATATCTGCGATCAACCGGTGAATTTGCTGCGCTCGTATGGCCGGTTATTAAAACGCGATCCGGCAACCTTCGACCCGGTTTATTTCGGTCTTAACCACTTCGGCTGGTTTACCCATCTGTATGATGAAAATGGCCATGATTTAGCGCCTGAGCTGAAAGCGTACATTGCGAAAAATGGCTTTATACCGGCGGATGCCGAGCAGCGCGACCAGTCCTGGCTTGATACATACGCGGCGGTCGCGGATATGCTGCGCGACTTCCCGGACTATTTGCCCAACACCTATCTGCAATATTATCTCTATCCGGAGTATAAGTTTTCCAAACTGGATCCGAACTTTACCCGCGCCAACGAAGTCATCAATGGTCGCGAAAAGCGGGTGTTTGATGAATGTCGTACGGCGGTTGCTGAAGGCACAACGCGCAATGTACACGTGGTGCACAACGATGCCCATGGCGACATGATTGTCGAGCTGGCGGAAGCCATCGCCTTCAATCTGAAAATGAAATTTATCGTCATGGTGCCGAACAATGGGCTGGTGGAAAACCTCGATGACGATGTGATGGTGGAGCTAACGGCGGAAGTCGGCAGCAACGGCCCACGTCCTTATGGCGTCGGTAAAATTCCCACCTTCTACAAAGGGATGATCGAGCAGCAGTTTGCCTATGAACGCCTGACGGTGGAAGCCTGGTTTGAAGGCTCTTACACCAAAGCGTTACAGGCGCTGACGCTCAACCGCACCATTATTGATGCGAAAAAGGCCCGCCGGGTGCTGGATGCGTTGATTGAGGCCAATAAAGAGTACTGGCCGCAGCTGAAGTAAAATGACCGGGAGCCTGCGGGCTCCATTTTTACGCGCCGCTTTCCATAATGGGAAAAAGCATTACCCCTGAAACGTGAAAAATGCCACAATGGTGGCTGTTTATACAGTATTTCAGGTTTGCCGATGGCCCTCACCGCTGCGCTCAGAGCGCAAATTGCCGCCTGGTATAAGGCGTTGCAACAACAGATCCCGGATTTTATTCCCCGCGCACCGCAACGGCAGATGATTGCCGATGTGGCGAAAACCCTTGCCGGGGATGAAGGGCGGCATCTGGCGATTGAAGCGCCTACCGGGGTCGGCAAAACTCTCTCTTATTTGATCCCCGGCATTGCCATTGCCCGTGAAGAGCAAAAAACGCTGGTGGTCAGTACCGCCAACGTGGCGCTCCAGGATCAGATCTTCAGCAAAGACCTGCCGCTGCTGCGCAAAATTATCCCCGACCTGCGCTTTACTGCCGCGTTTGGCCGGGGGCGCTATGTCTGTCCGCGTAATCTGACGGCGCTGTCGAGCTCAGATCCCACGCAGCAGGATCTGCTGGCATTTCTGGAAGATGAACTGACGGCAAACAATCAGGAAGAGCAGGCGCTGTGCACAAAGCTTAAAGGCGAGCTTGATAGCTACCGCTGGGATGGCCTGCGCGATCATAACAGCCACGCAATCAGCGATGACCTCTGGCGTCGCCTGAGCACGGATAAAGCCAGCTGCCTCAACCGCAACTGCCACTATTACCGGGAATGCCCGTTTTTTGTTGCCCGTCGCGAGATCCAGGAAGTGGAGGTGGTGGTGGCGAACCATGCGCTGGTGATGGCCGCCCTGGAAAGCGAATCCGTGCTGCCGGATCCAAAAAACCTCCTGCTGGTGCTGGACGAAGGCCATCACCTGCCGGATGTCGCGCGGGATGCGCTGGAGATGAGCGCTGAAATCAGCGCGCCCTGGTTTCGCCTGCAACTTGATTTGTTCAGCAAGCTGGTGGCGACCTGCCTTGAGCAGTTCCGGCCGAAAACCACGCCTCCTCTGGCAACGCCGGAGCGGTTTAACGCCCACAGTGAAGAGCTGTACGAACTTATCGCCTCGCTGAATAACATTCTTAATCTCTATCTGCCTGCGGCCCAGGAGGCGGAACATCGCTTTACGATGGGCGAGCTTCCGCAGGAGGTGATGGAGATCTGCCAGCGGCTGGCAAAGCTTACCGAGATGTTCCGCGGGCTGGCAGAGCTGTTTCTCAACGATCTTAGCGAGAAAACCGGCAGCCACGATATTGTGCGTCTGCATCGGGTACTGTTGCAGATGAACCGGGCGCTGGGGATGTTTGAGTCTCAGAGTAAGCTCTGGCGACTCGCCTCCATGGCCCAGGCTTCAGGCGCTCCGGTATCAAAATGGGCAACCCGTGAGTTTCGTGACGGGCAGATGCAGCTGTTTTTCCATTGCGTGGGGATCCGCGTCAGCGATCAACTGGAAAAACTGCTATGGCGTAGCGTACCGCACATTGTGGTGACCTCTGCCACCTTACGTTCCCTCAACAGCTTTTCGCGCCTGCAGGAGATGAGCGGCCTGAAAGAAAAAGCGGGCGATCGCTTTGTGGCGCTGGATTCGCCCTTTAATCACGTCGAACAGGGCAGAATTGTGATCCCCAAAATGCGCCATGCGCCGCTTATCGATAATGAAGCCGCCCATCTGGCGGAAATGGCGGCGTATTTCCGTGAGCAGGTGGAGAGCAAGGCGCATCCGGGAATGCTGGTGCTGTTTGCCAGCCAGCGTGCGATGCAACTCTTTCTGACTTATGTGACGGATTTACGGCTGTTGCTGCTGGTGCAAGGGGATCAGCCCCGTTACCAGCTTGTGGAGCTGCACCGCAAGCGCATCGATGGCGGTGAGCGCAGCGTACTGGTCGGTTTGCAGTCCTTTGCGGAAGGGCTGGATCTGAAAGGCGACTATCTGACCCAGGTGCATATTCATAAAATCGCGTTTCCGCCGATCGACAGCCCGGTGGTGGTCACCGAAGGCGAATGGCTTAAAAGCCTCAACCGTTACCCCTTTGAAGTGCAAAGTTTACCCAGCGCCTCCTTTACCCTTATTCAGCAGGTCGGCCGCCTGATCCGCAGCCACAGCTGCCACGGCGAAGTCGTCATTTATGACAATCGCTTACTGAGTAAAAGCTACGGCAAAAGGCTGCTCAATGCGCTACCCGTGTTTCCTATTTCCCAACCCGATGTGCCAGACGTTATAGTGAAGAAACCGAAGCAAAGCCGCCGTAAGCGCAGCTGAAAAGTCAGTCAGTGAGGAGTGTTAATGGATTACCGCAAAATCATAAAAGAGATTGGCCGGGGAAAGAACCATGCCCGGGATCTGGATTTTGACACCGCCCGGGGCTTGTATTCCCGTATGCTCGCGGGTGATGTCCCGGATCTTGAACTGGGCGGCATTTTGCTGGCCCTGCGTATCAAGGGGGAGGGTGAAGCCGAGATGCTCGGCTTCTACGAGGCTATGCAGCAGCAGACCATGCGTCTGACGCCGCCAGTGGCAAAGCCCATGCCGATTGTTATTCCTACCTACAACGGGGCGCGTAAACAGGCAAACCTCACGCCGCTGCTGGCTATTCTGCTCAATAAACTGGGCTTTCCGGTGGTGGTGCACGGGGTGAGCGTCGATCCGACCAGGGTGGTCAGCGAAACCATTTTCACCCTGCTCGGCATTGAGGCCACGCATCATGCGGGCCAGGCTCAGGCAAAGCTTGAAGGTCATCAGCCGGTGTTTATTCCCGTCAGTGCGCTTTGCCCGCCGCTGGAAAAACAGCTTTCGCTACGTTGGGTGATGGGGGTACGCAACAGCGCCCATACTCTGGCGAAGCTGGCGACCCCTTTTGAACAAGGGGCGGCGTTGTGCCTCTCCAGTGTTTCCCATCCTGAGTACCTTAGCCGTGTCGGCAAGTTTTTTGCTGATATCGCGGGGCGTGGTCTGCTGATGCATGGCACCGAAGGGGAAGTGTATGCGAACCCGCAGCGCTGCCCGCAGATTAACCTGATTGATGCCGGTGGTTCCCGGGTGCTGGTTGAACGTCAGCCTGAGCTGGCGGAGAGCGTGCTGCCCGCCGGCAAAGATGCCGAAATTACCGCGCGCTGGATTGAACGCTGTCTGGGCGGCAGTGAGCCGGTGCCTGAGTCATTGAAAATCCAGATGGCGTGCTGTCTGGTGGCAACCGGTGAGTGTGAAACGCTGGACGAAGGGCTTGCGCGTGTCAGACAAAGTTTCTGAATAACAGGCAAAAAAAAGCCCGTCTCATCACTGGACGGGCCAAAAAGGGTAACAACAACAGTGTCAATGAGGGGTGGAGCATCCGTCAGAGGGTAAGTCTACGGGGTGAATCAGTGTGGGTTATTTATAGATAACCGCAGTGCCGCTCAGTTTGTTATTACTGTTAGCGGAGGTAATGCTGTAGCCGGTTGCGCCTGCTGCTGCCGCTTTGTCAGCCAGCTGTGCTTCCAGACCGTCCAGCGTTGTTGCGCCTTCAGCAGAAACCACACCCACTTTATTCATGCTCTGTGCCTGGGCCGGGTTAACGGCCTGTGCAGCGAAAGCGCCAAAGGACAGGGTGGACAGGGCAATAGCAGCTACAGCATATTTGATGGTTTTCATAGTTAATTTCTCGCAGGTTATTCTGTCAGGGAGACGATGTTCCGTCGATGTGATAAGTATCACTGTTTTTTGCGAGTGAGAAAATCTAAGAGAATTGACGACCTCGTTTAAAAAAATTGAACAATAAATAACTCAATGAAATTATTGATATTTATTGGCAGAAATCGCTGAAGTGACCCTCAGGTCAGTTGCGTACGTTTTGCTGGGCACAGATTGCTACTTTTTATTGCCATAATTGTGCGCTGAAACGAAACCGCTTACGCTGGATTTTAAGGTAAAGAACAGTCAGTGAAACTGGAATGTTTGCTAATTACTGACGTTATATCCTGATTTTGTATTTTTGTGTAAGTTTTTCTACTGTGGTTTGTGAAGATGAAAAAGCCCGCAACCAGTGCGGGCGGGTGACAGTGGTTGAGGCCGGGATTAGCGGTCATCCGGGCGGCGCAAATCGAAACGCTGCGCTTCGCTGATGGTGTAATAGGCGGTGGGGCCGCCGGCCCGGAGCACCGGTTGCGCTTTTGCCGTCTGATAAATCCCGTTTTCCAGCAGAGACTCATCAATATGAACGGCAACAACTTCTCCCAGCACCAGCCAGCTATTAAGCGCTTCACCCCCGGCGCTGGTCAGTTGAATACACTGAGACAGGCGACATTCGAAGTGCACCGGGCTTTCAGCTACCCGTGGAGCCTGAACGATGCGGCTGGCAAGCGGCGTCAGGCCGCCAAAGGCGAACTCATCCTCACCGGGCTCCAGTGACGCCGAAGTTTCATTCATCCGCTCAGCAAGCGTGCGGGTCGTCAGATTCCAGACAAACTCTTTGGTCTCACAAATATTACGCACGCTATCTTTCCAGCCGCTGCTGGCAAAGCCAATAATCGGCGGGCGGTAATTAAAGCAGTTAAAAAAGCTATAAGGGGCAAGATTTTGCTGACCGTTGCCGTTTAATGATGAAATCCAGCCG
Source organism: Phytobacter sp. V91 (assembly GCF_965644225.1). NCBI lineage: Bacteria > Pseudomonadati > Pseudomonadota > Gammaproteobacteria > Enterobacterales > Enterobacteriaceae > Phytobacter > Phytobacter sp. V91. The sequence goes on from NZ_CBFFRJ010000036.1 coordinate 15,612, forward strand.
ATGGGGCGAGGGCCGATAATCGCGTTGAGAGGGTCATGCGGCAGGCCATGACCCTGGGTCGGTTGGTAAAAATACATGACGAGTCCATGGGGGAAGTGAGTTTCTTTAGCCTCACTTATTTACCCTGCCGCCGTCAACGGGTATCTTACGCCGCTGCCAACAGGAGAATGCCATGAATGCCCAAAAGCCGGGGTTGCACCCACGCAACCGCCACCACAGCCGCTACGATCTCGACGCCCTGTGCGCCAAAACCCCCTCGTTGCGTGAATTTATCACTACCAACCCGGCGGGTGACGCCACGGTAAACTTTGCCGATCCGCGTGCGGTCAAAGTGCTGAATAAAGCGCTGCTGGCGCATTTTTACGGTGTTACTGAATGGGATATTCCCGAAGGTTTTCTCTGCCCGCCGGTGCCGGGGCGCGCGGATTACGTGCATCATCTGGCAGACTTGCTGGCAGAAAGTAATGAAGGCAGGGTGCCAACCCAGGCCAGCGTGCTGGACGTCGGAACCGGTGCGAACTGTATCTATCCGCTGATTGGCGTGCATGAGTACGGCTGGCGCTTTACCGGCAGCGAAGTGAACAATGACGCACTGGCCAGCGCACTGGCGATTGTTAATGCTAATCCAGGGCTGACCCGCGCCATTCGCCTGCGTCGCCAGAAAGATGCGTCGCTGATTCTGCCGGGCATTATTCATAAGAATGAATTTTTTGACGCGACCCTGTGTAACCCACCGTTCCACAGTAGCGCGGAATCGGCAGCAGAAGGCGGGGAACGTAAACGCCGCAATCTGGGGCTGGGGAAAGACAGCGAGGCCAACTTTGGTGGTCAGCAGCAGGAGCTGTGGTGCGAAGGGGGCGAAGTGGCGTTTATCAGCAAAATGATTGATGAAAGCAAACAGTTTGCCCGCCAGGTTCTGTGGTTCAGTTCGCTGGTTTCCCGTGGAGATAATCTGCCGTTGCTCTACCGGGCCTTAACCGAGGCAGGAGCGGTGAAAGTAGTCAAAAAAGAGATGGCGCAAGGCCAGAAACAGAGCCGCTTTATTGCCTGGACCTTTATGGATGAAGCCCAGCGTAAACGTTGGGCGAACACGCGTTTCAAAGGCTAAGTTTCAAAGCGTTGGCTCAGCCGGAGGCGGCGGTAATGTTGCCCTGGCTGGGGTCGCGGGTGTGGGCAAAATCTGCCAGGTCTGCACCGGTGGGCGAACATCCGCCAGATCAAAGTGTTTTTTCACCATGCTGTCGAGAGCAAAGCGGACTGTCCATTGCTTAAGCGGCAGCGTGGTGAAGGTCACCCGAATGGTAAAAGCCGTATTGGTTAGCCCAACTATCCCGGCGAACGTCGGCTCGCCAATGACCAGCCCGCGAATATCTTCCATTTCCATCAGTTCCGCTACCGCATCCTCCAGCGCTTTTTTGGCTTTATCCGCATCTTCATGACGATCGATATCGTAATTGGCGACCACCGAGCCTATACCCCGCACAAAGTTTGCGAAGGTGGTTATCGAAGACCAGGGAATGATGTGATACGCCCCGGTGTCCTGGCGTACGCCCACTGAACGAATCGACATCCGCTCAACGGTGCCGGTTAACGGGCCGATGGTGACCAGGTCGCCGGTATTCATCCCATTTTCAAACTGAATGAAAACACCGGTGATAATATCTTTGACCAGGGTTTGTGAACCAAAAGAGATAGCCAGCCCCAGCGCACCGGCCCCCGCCAGCAGAGGCGCAATATTGACGCCAATTTCCGACAGTACAATCATGATGGTGATGGTACTGATAATGACCGCCAGCGCGTTACGGAACAGCGTAAGCAACGTGCGGGTTCGCGCACTGGGCAGCGGACGACCGTGAATATCCAGCGCCAGCCGGTTTTCTATAATGCTTGCCAGCACCGTCCAGCCGACCGCAGAGAAGAAGAGGATAAGCGCAATGCGGATCAGTATATCCACCGCTTTTTCTCCCGCGCCGTAGGTTAACCAGTACCAGAAATCAAACAGCCCCCAGGCATTGAGCAGCAGTAGCACGGTAGTACACACCACCAGGATCCGCGCCACCTTCAGTGAGGTGGAGAGCCAGCCGTTTAGCCGTTTTTGCAGCTCCGGATAGTTGCGCTGGGTTTCAGGCGACAGGGTAATGGTTTTATTGATCCAGCGTGACAACATACCGGAGAGGAAAGCGGCAATGCTCAGGATAGCCAGGCTGCTTACTGAGGCACCCATCATAAATTTGAGGCTGTTGCCGGGATCAAACAGGGAAAAGAAGAACAGAACGATAAAATACGCGCTGGCCAGCCAGTGCCATACCAGAGCGAAGGCGCGAATAAAAAGACTAAAGAACGCCAGCGAACGATCGGCGAGGGTCGTCAGATTTTGCTGGATAACCTTCTTATTATGGAAGATCAGGTACAGCGCCCAGACGGTGATGCACAGCATAATGGCCACATTCGACAGCGCGCCAACCTGCACATTCACCTGGTTGGAAATAATCGGCACTGCGACCAGCAGCCCGTAGCCAATCAGGCTGCTTAACGCGCTCAGGCGCGTGTGCCAGTAACGGGCAGTGTCGTCCTGAATACGAAACGGACGCAAATCGGGGATGCGGGGGCAAAACACCAGCCGGAGGATAGCTTTGAAAATTCGATCAGGGCAAAGGCATTGAGAAACAGGCTTTGCTGAAAAGCGATGGTGCGATTCGAGGCGTTAAGATTCGCACTGAGTAGCTGGCCGACGAAGAGGGTCAGCGTAAGCAACAGCAGATCAATAATAAACGCGCCGATGATCATCGAGGGAAGCTGAAGCCAGTTGCTGCGATCGCGATTTTTATGCCGTCCCCAGTTCCCCATTTTCCGGTACAGCGGGAATACGCTCAGGCGAACCAGCATCCAGAATGCAAACACCAGCGCCGCCAGCAGTAAAAAGTACGTCGCCGCCGTGGAGAAGGTTTGTGGGTTAAAGGTCTTATGCGGCGAGCCGGTGATATTGCGATAAAGCTGAGCAAAGCGTGAGGAAAAGGCCTCGCCGTATCTGGCGCTGACTTCGGTGACGTTCTCCAGAACCGTTTTCTGTTCGACAATGGCAGGCGGGGTCAGTACCGGAGCGGGTTCCTGAGGAGGCGTGGTGGCCGCGCTTCGTAGCTGGTCAATCAGTTCCTGACGGGACTGCTCATTCTCAAGTACATCGGCCAGCGCCGCATAAGCCGCTTTCTTTTGCTCGACGTTCGGTTCAGGGGTGGCAGCGGGTGTTGTTGAACTCGCAGTACCCGTAGTCACACCCGGAATGGCGACAGCCTGTACGGGGGCGCAAAAGAGCGTAACAAGCAGCAGCAGGATCCACGGCACAGCGTCCTCCGATGAAAAACAGTAGCAAAATGATAAGTATAGATGGCAAGCGGAGGAGGGGAGAATTTGGGAACATTCTGGCGTAAGAAAGCCGGGCGGACCCGGCTTGCAGACTACTTTTCGCCATACTGAAAATCAGGAGACGTGTTGCAGGAACTCTTGCAGACGCTGGCTCGGCGGATTTTCAATCAGGGTTTGCGGATTGCCGTCTTCAGCAATGCGGCCTTTGTCGATAAAGATCAGACGGGAAGCGACCTTCTCGGCAAAACCAATTTCATGAGTAACGATGACCATGGTCATCCCTTCTTCGGCCAGATCCTGCATCACTTTCAGTACTTCATGGCGCAGTTCCGGGTCGAGCGCCGAGGTCGGCTCATCGAACAGCATCATTTTCGGCTTCACTGCCAGCGCACGGGCAATCGCCACGCGCTGTTGCTGTCCACCAGAGAGCTCCGACGGATAGTGGTGAGCACGTTCGGCAAGGCCGACTTTCGCCAGCAAATCTTTCGCCAGCTTCTCAGCCTCATTTTTCTTCGTTCCACGCACCCGCAGCGGGCCGAACATCACGTTCTCAAGGGCTGTCAGGTGTGGGAACAGATAGAATTGCTGGAACACCATACCGGCTTCCTGGCGGATAAGTCGCTCGTCTACCTTTGGATCGTTGACCTTCAGTCCATCAACGATAAGCTCGCCGCTGGTAATCTCTTCCAGCTTATTGATGCAGCGCAGCAATGTGGACTTACCGGAGCCAGAGGGGCCGATAATTACCACGACTTCACCCTGAGTAATGTTCAGGTCGATATTGTGCAGCACCTGGGTTTGCCCGAAGTGCTTGGAAACGTTTTTAAATTCAATCACAGGATTTTCATCCTTCTTTCAAGGCGGCGCAGAACAAAGCTCAGTACCAACGTAATGATCAGATAGACAACGGCGACGGCGCTCCAGATTTCCAGGGCGCGGAAGTTGCCTGCGATGATCTCCTGGCCCTGTCGGGTCAGTTCAGCCACGCCGATAACGATAAACAGTGAGGTGTCTTTGATGCTGATGATCCACTGATTTCCCAGTGGCGGCAGCATACGACGCAGCGCCAGCGGCAGGATCACGTGGCGAATGGTCTCGCCTTTTGACAGCCCCAGAGCAAGACCCGCTTCGCGGAAACCTTTGTGAATGGAGAGAACCGCACCGCGGGTAATTTCCGCGATATAGGCGCCGGAGTTGATCATAATCGTGACCACTGCGGCGCTAAAGGGATCGATACGTAAGTCGTTGAACGCCATCGGCAGGGCAAAGTAAATAAACATGACCTGCACAACAATCGGGGTACCGCGAATCACTTCGATAAAAACGAGCGCGATGTGGTTGGCGATCCAACCGCCAAAGGTGCGGGCGAAACCTGCCGCTAAACCAATAATCAGGCCGCCAATTAAGCCAAGGACCGAGATCCATAGCGTCATTTTGGCACCTTCAATCAGAAGCGGAATGGCGGGCCAGATGGCACTCCAGTCAAACTGCATGATGAATTCCTGTAAACCGTGGTGGAGATATACAAACACCCATAGTGCCGGATTCCCGGCCTACGGGTGATAAATCTGCTTATATCTGCCCGGTAAGCATAGCCTTGCCGGGCAAAAAAACAGCTAAGAAAATGTTCTTATTTAGGCTCGGTACCGAACCATTTTTTATAGATTTCGTTGTAAGTGCCGTTTTCACGCAGTGTTTTCAGCGCGCCGTTCACTTTATTACGCAGTTCATCGCTACCTTTCGGGAAAGCAATACCGTACTGCTGGGCTTCCAGAGACTCGCCAACAGCTTTGTACTGACCTTTACCCGCAGTCTGGATGAAATACAGGATGTTCGGGGTGTCATGGAGTACGGCGTCAGCACGGTTAGTGCCCAGTTCCATGTAAGCGTTGTCGATGTTCGGGAACTGACGCAGATCTTTGGTTTTGATATTGGCTTTCGCGTAATCAACAGAGCCAGTGCCGCTCTTCACTGCAACCACTTTACCGTCAAGATCTTTGACGCTTTTCACGTCGTTGTTGTTGGCTTTCACCATCACCAGCAGACCGCTTTTGTAGTAGCCATTAGAGAAGTCGATCGCTTTTTTGCGTTCGTCAGTAATGGTGATACCTGCTAAGGCCAGGTCAACGTTTTTGGTTTGCAGCGCCGGGATAATGCCGCTGAAATCCATCGGTTTCAGGTCATAATCCAGTTTCAGTTCTTTGGCTACCGCAGCCCACAGGTCAACGTCGAAACCGACGTACTTGTCGCCTTGTTTGAATTCGAAAGGAACGAATGCGGTGTCAGTCGCGACAACTAATTTTTCTGCGGCCTGGGAAGAAACAGCGAAAGCGAGAGCGAGTGTAGCCAGGGAAAGTTTGAATACAGACTTCATAGTTTTTCCTTTTATATCCACGGGGCAATCCCCTGCGAGAACGTACGCAGTATGAAAAAATCGTGCCAGGTTTACAACCCGTTGTTTTGTAAAGAGGTCAGTTTCTGGACTTGCACAATAATAGTAACTTATCTGCTGATCTGCACCAAAATGGGGCTTTGTGTTGGTGCGGATTGATTGATTGCACAGAATGACGGCAATTTAGCGCTGAAAATCACTATTTAACAATCTTTCTATAACAATTTTGTGAAGTGATTATAACATGAAGGGCAATTAATGCCGTATGGAAGAAAAACTACGCGCACCATAAAAGTGCAAACCCCTCTACGCAGAACGTAGAGGGGTCATTGTGACTGCTTATGGATTATTCGATGTTAGATTCAATGAACCACAGGAATTTATCCAGATCACGAGAGGCGGCGGTTAAAATATCCGCAGTATCCTCATCTTTGGCTTCGCCAATCGCTTTGCGCACATCGTTGGCGACAATCGCGTAACGGTCTGCCAGTTCTTTCAGATGGTCCTGCACGCTGTGAATGTCCAGCGGGTAGCTTTTCAGCGGTGTCTTGCTGTTGATGACCTGCGTTGTGCCCAGGGCCACGCCCCCAAGCTGAATGGCGCGCTCTGCCATGGTATCGAGGTGATCGACCAGCGCGGTACGGAACCCGTCAAGCATTTCGTGGACGGCGATGAAGTTAGCGCCGCGCATATTCCAGTGGGCCTGTTTAGTAATCAATGACAGATCAATGAACTGGACCACCTGGCGATTGAGCAACTCAATCGTTGCTTTTTTGTCGCTGTCCGATACATCGTTGCGGGTATACAGCAGATTAGACGCTTTCGTTTTAACCAGTTTAGCGGTACTCATAATCTCATATCCTCTTGATGTTTGTGTCCCAGGTAATGACTGAGACTAAGTATAGCAGCTGATATCTGAGTGATAATTTGAATATACCTATCAGTTCAATAGCAATGATATAACGGAAAAAGATCGTTACAGGAAATATTATTTATTAGCAACTGGAAGATTATCAATTAATTTAATAGTGAAGGTGTTCTTGTGACGGGGGAATTATGTAAAAGTGTACGTTTTTGTAATATTTAAGCGTATTATTGATATTGATTGTTATTCAGCATGGAGGAGGGTTCCATGCTGAATAATCAATATTATCCGATATCAACTTTGGCGATTTTACTCTCTTTACGTAATGTCATTGTTGAACCTATTGAAGCCACCACAATACACATCAGCGCAATAATTTGTTTAAAATTCAGAGTCTCACCGAGGAAAATCATCCCTGACATCGCCGCCAGCGCAGGCTCCATACTCATCAGGGTGCCAAAGGTACGTGTCGGGATACGGGTTAAGGCAATCATTTCCAGTGAATACGGCAGCGCAGTAGACAATATGGCAACAGCAAGACCTAAAGGCAGGATTGACCAGTGCCATAACAACTCTCCAGCCTGTAATGTTCCTAAAGGAACAAAAACAATGGCCGCAATTAACGACCCCATTGCCACTGTCGCGGGGCCATGTTCCTCTCCCGCTTTTTGCCCGCTAATAATATAAATCGCCCAGCATGCTCCCGCCGCTAATGCAAAGGCGGCACCGGTTAAATCAATATGGGAAACATTGTCCCCGAGTGGTAATAAATACCACAGGCCGATCACCGCCAGAATAACCCAGACAAAATCAATGGGCCGACGGGAGCCAAAAAGCGCGACGGATAAAGGGCCAACGAATTCCAGTGCCACCGCAATCCCCAGAGGAACGGTCTGAATAGAGAGATAAAACATGTAGTTCATCGCGCCCAGCGACAGGCCATACATTAGCAAGGGCAGGCGTTGTTCGGGGGTAAAGCGTAATCGCCAGGGTTTAAAAATCACCACCAGAATGACGGTGCCAAGGGCAATTCGTAGCGCGGTCACGCCTGGCGCGCCTACCAGAGGAAACAGCGATTTTGCCAGTGAAGCACCACCCTGGATAGAAAACATTGCTACCAGTAGCACGATAATTGGCAGCCATACCGGCATTTTGCGCGACGCTCCTGGCATCCTTTCTCCTGTCAATTCATGTCAATAGAAGTAAAGCAGTTAGTCTACTTGAAATTAGACCCGACTGGTTGAGGCTTTGTTGAAAAACTGCGTCATAAACCAGGTAGAATACGCACCATCTGATGGTTAATTAACCTATCTGATTAGGAATAATCTGGATGAACGTGCCAGCATTTAATCTTATTGGCGGCATGTTATATGGTAAAAAGATTGTTTAATGAAAGAGTTAGCGGGCAGATGAAATGTTCTGTTACAGGAAATGGCTCTTTAGACATCTTTTGGTCCAAAGAGTTTCTCGACCAGATTTGATATATTAAATACTTAGGATTTACTTGAAGCACATTTGAGGTGGTTTATGAAAAAAATTGCATGTCTTTCAGCAGTAGCAGCTGTTCTGGCTCTCTCCGTAGGTACCGCTTCTGCGGCAACGTCCACTGTATCCGGTGGCTATGCACAGAGCGACGCGCAGGGCGTACAGAACAAAATGAACGGTTTTAACCTGAAATACCGTTTTGAAGATGACAGCAGCCCGCTGGGTGTAATCGGTTCCTTCACCTATACTGAAAAAGACCGTTTCGAATACGGCACTTACAATAAATCCCAGTACTACGGTGTAACCGCAGGTCCTGCTTACCGTCTGAACGACTGGGCAAGCATCTACGGTGTTGTGGGTGTTGGCTACGGTAAATTCCAGCAGTCTCAGGACGCAGTGAAAACCGCAAGCAACAGCGACTACGGTTTCTCCTACGGCGCTGGTATGCAGTTTAACCCGATTGAAAACGTTGCCCTGGACTTCTCCTACGAGCAGTCCCGTATTCGTAACGTTGACGTTGGTACCTGGATCGCAGGTGTTGGCTACCGTTTCTAATTCGGTCAGCAATAAAAAATCCGCCATCACGGCGGATTTTTTTGTCTGAAAATGTTTAAAACCTAACGATTACGTGGCTCGAAGATATTTGTGTTTATTGATTTTATTCTTCAAATAGCTTTTCAATGGACTTCGTTGGAAAGAAGAGGGCATTTTCATGCTCGCCCATGAGCTGGACGAATCCCAGCGCAAGATAAAAATCCCGCGCTTTTCCATTCAACGCCTCAACAAACATGCCGTATATACCGACTGCCTGTGAAGCGAGGTAAATCACTTTCATTGCGTGGGTAACAAGTAACTCTCCCCATCCCTGACGCTGAATACTTTTATCTATCGCTAAACGCCCGAGAGTGACACTGGGTACATTGCTATAGGGGATGCGCTTTTGCTGGTGTTTACTGGGGAAGGCGGCTCTTTCGAAGCAGCTACCAGACAACGTGTAGTACCCTAATACCCGCGGTTTTTCTTGCTGAGTTATAAGTACATAACCCCGTAAAATTTTGCCATTGTGCTGACGTTGCAGATGCTCTTTAAGAAAAGTATTTAAATACTCTTCTCCGCAATCAAAATGGCTTACATCATAATCAACATCCTCAGAAATAATTACTATTTTTAAATCGTCCACGAGTTACTCCATATCTTGTAGACGTTTAGCCGCTTGTTTTAACCGGCTGTTCGGCGCAGGTGGCTTACTGAGAGCGTCCATGACCCGGTTCCATGACTCCTCATTAAGGGTCAGACGGCGATGCTGTTCAATAATTTCCGCAGCACGTTCAGAAGCAGTACTTACCATAAACTGAGTAATCGTTTGATTACTCATTGCCGCCGCTTCTTCGATCATGCTTTTATCTTCGTCATTTAATCTCAGATCGATGCGCTGTTTCTTTAGTGCTGGCATGTTCTTTCTCCTCTGTCGCCCGTGATGGCGCGAATGACTCATGATGTACGGTTATTAACCGTACATCATGATAGAGTCGTACCTGCAAGAATTCAACGTTAAGTTGAGGGAGGGAGGTTGGGGCGGTGCGGGTTGCCCCTCAGAACCTAACGATTACGTGGCTCGAAGATATCCGTCGCCAGCTTGTTATAGTCAATTTTCTGTAACTTAAAGTTGGTAACGTAGACTGGCCCGGCTTTTTTCTCTGACATAAAGGGGTACGCATTTTTAATCTCTTTAGCGCTAATCCCTGTCCACTGTGAGAAGAAACTCAGGAAATCGTTGGCAGAACGGCGAGCTTTAATCACCCGATGGGTTTTATCGTCGCTGGAGATCACCATAAACGGCACCTGGAAATTCTGCTGGAACTTGTCGTCATGGGCCAGGTACTGCACCTCTTTACCACGCTCCCTGAAGGTCAGACCGTGATCGGAGAAATAGCTAATCGAGAAACTTTCCCCGCCGCTCACTAACTGCGAATAGAGCTTACCGAGCAGCTCATCGGTTGCAGTAATAGAGTAGAGGTAGCAGGAGGTCTCTTTTGACTGCACAAACTCATTGTATTTATCGCCGGAACGCTCACAGGTTGACGGGTGCGACCCCATCAGATGCAGCACGATAAGCTGGGGCTGGGTGCGATGTGTGGAAAGCACCTGGGAGGTCATTTTCAGCAGATCTTCATCGCGGGTGTTTTTATCCGCTTCGAAATCACCATTTTTAAGAAACTGCACTTCGTCCGCGCGTTTGGCGATGCTGGCGATTGCCGTATCGTATTCACCAATCTGGCCCTGATTGGAAAACCACCAGGTCTGGAAGCCCGCACGGTTAGCCAGGGTGACAAAGTTATCCTGGTATTGCGGCTTATCGTCAACCACCCGATTAAGGGTTAGCCCCAACGACTTCTGCGTTGAGCCGCTGGCGGAAATATAATCCATAAAGAAAGTCCCATTTGCCTGACTGGCAAACGGGGTATTGTTCCAGTGACCGCCAAAGGCGCCGCTGGCATCCCGGCGTACGCTCTCACCAATCACTACCACATAAGTATGGTATTTCGGTTTGACCGAGATGATGTTCCAGGTATCTTTCATGCCTGCCAGCTGTGCCATGCTGGCCTGTTCATCGATCACGACCTGATTATTGACCACCACATCGCGGACAAAGCGCAGTACCGGAATACCGGTATCGCGCAGATGCACGTCATAGCCACGAAAATAGTTTTGCACCGGGCCAACAAAGTAACAGGCAAAGCAGAACAGTGCCCCGAGCGTATCCCATTTCGTCCAGGCGACTTTTTGTGTGGTTTTGCGGCGTACAGAAACCACTCCCAGGCCCAGGATAGCCAGGCCAGTGGCGTAGTGATACCACGGGAAAATGGTCAGAATTTCGCTGGACTCTTCCATATTGGTCGAGTGCAGCGCCAGCAGGGTATTAAAGTTGGGCGCGCCGTAAGCCTGACCAAACGGATAGTAAGAGGCGGCGACGAGCGAAATTATCCCGACCAGCACTTTCTGGGTACGCGGAGCGTGACGCCACATCACCCACAGGAAGCAGGTTAAGACGACCGCATACAACAGGCTGAATTCATAGCCCAGAGCATGATTAATCAGGATTGATTGTAAAAAGTAGAAGCCTGTCCACGGGCTTAACGCTTGCCCACGGGAGACAAGAGGTTCTTTGATTATTAGGCTCATAGTCACTATCACGAAAACGCCATGTGAACACCCTGGCGTAAGGGTCAATACCTGCCGGACAGTGCGTGGAGAGGGGAGTGGTCCACTTCTGCGAGCCGCAATTTGTGCAGGGCTGCGCAAAGATAAAGTGAGCGACGTTGAAGGTCAACACCCGCTAAGGGATTGTTTTGCGAGGGAGACAGCAATTTCGGAAAATAAGCAGAAATTATAGTCGGTAAGGCCAAGTATAACGGGGGATTGTGACGGAAAAATGAAGCGGCGTACCGCGACGCCGCATTAATGAGTCGGTTTATCGTCTGGCTTAGACTTGCCGTTAATGATGTCGCACAACATATTGAGCAGCATCAAACGTACTTTAAAGGGAGAGTGAGTGAACACGCTTAAGCACCTCTTAAATTCATTCATGATGACCTCCTTACTTACCCGTCCCGGCCTGCCAGTCCCTGAGGCAGTGAACGTTATGCATACAGATATAGCATAGGCTATATTTTATAGCTATGGCTAATGCGTTAATTTTTTGTGCTGCTTCACGTTTGGTTTACAATAAGCGCTCTCTTATATGGCGCGGCTATTGCGTCACACCTCAGAGGAAGCACAATGAATCGTCGCGCAGGTAAGCAAACAATAAAAAAAGTGACGCTGGTTAATGTTGAAGAGCATGTCGAAGGGTTTCGTCAGGTCCGGGAAGCGCATCGTCGCGAGCTGATTGATGATTATGTTGAACTGATTTCTGATTTGATTGGCGAGGTGGGTGAAGCTCGTCAGGTTGATATGGCCGCACGTCTGGGCGTATCTCAGCCTACGGTGGCTAAAATGTTAAAACGACTGGCGACAGTCGGGTTGATTGAGCAAATTCCCTGGCGCGGCGTATTTCTGACGCCGGAAGGTGAAAAGCTCGCTCAGGCCAGTCGCGAGCGCCATCAGATAGTCGAAAGCTTTCTGCTGGTTCTGGGCGTCAGCCCGGAGATTGCCCGTCGTGATGCGGAAGGTATGGAGCACCATGTCAGCCAGGAGACGCTGGACCGCTTTCGTCAATTTACGCTGCAACAAGGGTTGCCACCTGAATGAGTCTGCCGTTTGTCCGCGCCCTGATGCAGGATCGTTTTTTACAGCTTTTACTCCTTATTGGTTTTGGTCTTTGTTTCGCCGTCCCCTTTGCGCCCGCAAGGTGGCCTGCCGTCATTGACTGGCACACCATTATTACCCTCAGCGGCCTGATGTTACTGACCAAAGGGGTCGAGTTAAGCGGCTATTTTGATGTGCTGGGCCGACGCATGGTGCGTCGGTTTCGCAGCGAACGGCAGCTCTCGATGTTTATGGTGCTGGCAGCGGCGCTGCTCTCCACCTTCCTGACCAATGATGTGGCGCTGTTTATTATTGTGCCTCTGACCATCACGCTGAAAAAGCTGTGTGAAATTCCGGTTAACCGGCTGATTATTTTCGAAGCACTGGCGGTTAACGCAGGCTCTCTCCTGACGCCAATAGGTAATCCACAAAATATTCTGATCTGGGGCCGCTCCGGCATCTCTTTTTTCGCCTTTATCGGGCAGATGATGCCGTTGGCGCTGGCGATGATGGCATCACTGCTGGTGCTCTGTTGGTTCTGTTTTCCCAATAACGCGCTGCGTTACCATAGCGGGGCCAAAAGCCCGGACTGGCAGCCGCGACTGGTCTGGGCATCACTGGTTTTATATCTGGTTTTTATTGCCGCCCTTGAGTTAAAACTTGAGATATGGGGACTGGCGCTGGTTGCGGCGGGCTTTTTGCTGCTGGCCCGTCGCGTGGTCTGGAGCGTGGACTGGACGTTATTGCTGGTCTTTATGGCGATGTTTATTGATGTGCATCTGCTGATTCAGCTGCCGTTCCTGCATAACATTCTGAGCACGACCAGCCAGCTCTCTTCTCCGGGCCTGTGGGTGACCGCTATTGGCTTATCGCAGTTTATCAGCAACGTACCCGCGACGATTTTGCTGCTGAATTATCTTCCTCCGGATACGCTGCTCGCCTGGGCGGTGAACGTGGGAGGTTTTGGCTTATTGCCAGGATCGCTGGCCAACTTAATTGCCTTACGTATGGCAAATGATCGCCGCATCTGGTGGCGTTTTCATCTCTACTCCCTGCCAGTGTTGCTCTGGGCTGCCCTGCTCGGCTACGGACTTTTGCAGCTTATCCGTTGATTTCTGCTCCATCTCATTGATCAACAAACAGACAGTCCCGGTGGCCATTTTCTCGCCGGGGTTGTCATCTCCTCCCTGGCTAATTTTCCCACCTGCCTCACAAAAAACGATCCTCTCAATGGTCTGACTTTGCACCTGAGACTATATGACTAGTCATTACAATTAAATGACTTTACATATAGACGCGGAGAAAACGAGATGAGCAAAACGCTACCACCAGGCTTTTTATGGGGAAATTCGGTGTCCAGCATGCAGACCGAGGGAGCATGGAACGAAGGCGGCAAAGGCCCGTCAGTGTACGATATCCGGGAGGCCAGCGAATTTGCCTCCGACTGGAAAGTGGCCACCGACTCTTACCATCGCTATACGGAAGATTTTGATTGTATGCAGGATCTTGGCATGAACTGTTATCGCTTCCAGATAGCCTGGAGCAGGGTCTGCCCGGACGGTGACGGGGCATTTAATGCCGAAGGGATCGCCTTCTACGAACGCTTTATTGATGACCTTATCGCCCGTGGCATTGCCCCAATGATTTGTCTGTATCACTTCGATATGCCGCTGGCGCTGGCCGAAAAATACAACGGCTTTACCGATCGCCGGGTCCTAGATGCCTTCGTTCGTTACGGCCAGAAGATGATCGACTGTTTTGGCGACCGCGTGACCTGGTGGCTGACCTTCAATGAGCAAAATATCTATCACATGCCGGAAGCCTTCAAAGTCGGGGGCTATCTGCAAGGGGATAAAACCCTGCGCGAGCTGTATCAAATTCAACACCACGTGATGATGGCCCATGTGCAGCTCACGCACTATCTGCACCAGACCAGACCTGACGCGCTTATGGGCGGCATGCTGGCGCATCAGCTGGTTTACCCCGCGACCAGCAAACCGCGTGACATCTTTTGCGCCCAGCAATATGACGAATTTCTTAACCAGAATTTGTTGCGGGTGTTTGCCGGCCAGGGCTATAGCCCTGCGGTGATGGCCGTGGTTGAGCGCGAGGGCTTTGGCGACATTTACCGGGCCGAGGATTTAACGCTGATAAGCCAGGTGAAAAACGACTATATGGCCTTTAGCTACTATGCCAGCAAGGTGCTGAACAGTGAGGCTATCTCCCCGGATGCGCCAGTGAACTATTACCTGCAACAGGGCGATGTACCTAACCCCTATTTACAGGCGACAGAGTGGAACTGGCAGATTGACCCCCTCGGTTTTCGGACCATCATCACCCGTTACTACAACGACTGGCGGCTGCCAGTGTTCCCGATCGAGAACGGTATTGGGGTCATCGAACACTGGGATGGCGTCAACCCGATTGCGGATGACTACCGCGTGGCCTATCACCGGGATCATCTCCAGGCAATGAAGGGCGCCATCTTTGAAGACGGGGCGCAGGTTATCGGTTATCTCGGCTGGGGGCTTATCGACATTCTCAGCTCTCAGGGCGATATGCGTAAGCGCTACGGCGTGGTGTATGTCAACCGGGAAAACCACGACCTGAAAGATATGAAACGGATACCGAAACAGAGCTACGCCTGGCTCAAACAGGTTATTCACACCAACGGACGCGAGATGTAAAGCCTGAGGCAGCAAACGCCATTAACGGGAGACCACTATGTCTGACACTAAACAGACCGAAAGTATGCCGTCATTTGTCGATAAATTTGTCGATTTCTCCGCCCGCCTCGCCGGACAGGTGCACCTGCGCTCGCTAAGGGATGCCTTTGCCGCCGTGATGCCGATTTTTATTCTGGCCGGGCTGGCGGTGCTGGTGAACAACGTGGTCTTTCCCTGGATCCTGGAGGGTGAGACGCTGGCGCGTTTCAAAGTCTGGGGAGAGGTGATAATCAACGGCACGCTGAATATTGCCGCGCTGTTGATTGCGCCGATGACGGCCTGGTCGCTGGCGCGCAATCGCAATTTCGATAATCCGGTTTCGGCGGTGGTCATCGCGCTTTCCAGCTATATCATGATGATGCCGATGACGCTGGAAGTGGTTCCCCAGGGAGGCAAAACGGCGGTTACCGTGAGTCAGATGCTCTCATTTGGCAATATTGGCTCAACGGGGATTTTCGCCGGGGTGATTATTGGCCTGCTGTCGACGGAACTGTTTATCCGTATTGCGCGAATCAAAAAACTCACGATTTCACTGGGGGAAAATGTGCCGCCCGCGGTAGGGAAGTCCTTCTCGGCGCTGATCCCGACGATTATCACCCTGTCGACATTTGCGATCATCGCCGCCCTGCTGGCCAACGTGTTGCATACGGATTTGATCCACCTGATCACCACGCTGATTCAGCAGCCCTTACGGCTGATCAACACCAGCCTGCCGGGCACGCTTTTTATCTACAGCTTTGGCAATTTTCTGTTCACCCTGGGGATCCACCAGTCGGTGGTCAACGGTGTGATCCTCGAACCTTTCCTGTTGATCAACACCAATGAAAACATGCTGGCCTTTGCCAGCGGGCTGCCGATCCCGCATATCATCAACAGCATCTTTGTGCCCACCTTTGGCATGATTGGCGGCACCGGCAGTACTCTGTCGCTGCTGATCGCCATCTTTATTTTCTCGAAGCAAAAGTCTGCTAACCAGGTGGCACGCCATTCCGTCTCTCCCGGCCTGTTTAACATTAACGAACCGGTGATTTTCGGCCTGCCAATAGTCTTTAACCTGCCGCTGATGATCCCCTTTGTGCTGCTTCCGGCCATCGGCATTTACTTTGCCTGGCTGTGTACAACGCTTGGCTGGATGTCGAAATGTGTGGTGATGATCCCCTGGACCACGCCACCGGTTTTAAGCGCTTGGCTGGCGACGGCGGGGGACTGGCGAGCGGTGGTGGTTCAGTTGATAATCATCATCTTTGGTGTATTCTTCTACCTGCCTTTCCTCAAAATAGCCGAGAGAGTGGCCTTAAAAAACAATGGCATAACTGAATAATAAAAAGGAAAGGCAATGGCGGCGAAATACATTCTGATTGCGCGGGAAATCAAACAGCGGATCCTCAGCCAGCAGTACAGCGCGAGTGAGCCTTTGCCGGATCAGTTTGCCCTCGCCGCCGAATTCAGCACCAGCCGGATGACCATTCAACAAGCGATGCGCCAGCTGATTGTTGAGGGACTGGTCTACACCCGCCAGGGGCAGGGCACCTTTATCCGCAAAAACTTTATGCAGCTTACCCGCTGGGACCTGCCCGGCAGCGACTATTATGGCGCGACCAAAACCTGGGAGAATGTTGGCCAGGTCACCAGTAAAATCATCAGGTTTGAACTGCGTTTCCCCAACGAAAAGGAGCAGGCGTCGCTGCTGCTTGGCCCTGATGACCCGGTGTATGATTTTATCCGTCTGCGCCTGCTGGAAGGTGAACCCATGTCGCTGGAGTTTACACTGATGCCGGTCAATCTGGTGCCAGGACTTAACCGTTCCCATCTCGAAAGCTCGGTATTCAGCTATGTTCAGGAGTCACTGGCCTTAAAAATCATGGGCTCGTATCGGGTGGTGCGCGCGCTTAAGCCTGGTGAAGAGGATCAAACATATCTTAACTGCGAACCGACCGATCCGGTGCTGGAAGTGGAGCAGGTGATTTATCTGGAGGACGGCACGCCGCTGGAGTATGCCCATTGCCACTATCGTTACGATCACGGCGGCGTGATCGTGGTGAATAACGGATAAAAAGCGGCGCTCCTGACAACCAACAACAAGGGTTCTCTTATTATTCAGCCAATACAGTGAGACAGGATGCTCGCCTGCAAACCGTATTTTCGGGCAAAAGCGGCCAGCGTCTCGGCCTGAGGCTTCCCATGATCGGGATGCATCTCTTCATAGCGGCAACGCTTTGCGGATAAGTAATATTTGCGATTGCCGAAGTTATGATAGGGCAACAAATCAATGCCCTGAAAGCTTTTATGCCCGCGTACCAGCTGTTCTATTCGCGCCATAATATTCTCCGCCTCCTCCTCGCCATCGTTGACCTCAGGTATCACCGGGATGCGGATACGTATCGGAATATGTTCCTGTAGCAGTTTTTTAAGGTTATTAAGAATGCTGCGATTACTCACTCCCGTATAGCGTTGATGGAGAGTGTCATTGGCCAGTTTAATATCAAATAAAATCAGCTGGCTGGATCCACAGGCCAGTTGCAAATCAGACCAGGACGCAAAACCTGAGGTTTCCACCGCTGTATGGATACCTTCCTGTCTGGCACGCAGCAGCAATGCCTGTGAAAACGCGGGCTGCATGGCCATTTCCCCGCCGCTAAGCGTCATGCCACCGCCGGAGGTCCGGTAATAAAGCTCATCGGCAAGCACGGTTTCCATCACCTCCTCGACGCTGAGAAGACGACCTGTCTGCCGCAACGCTGCTGCGGGACATGCGTCATCCGCTACCCAGCCTGCGCTAAGGCTCAGATCAGGGAGGATGGCCGTCTTCTTGCCTGGACATTCATGCCAGCAATTGACGCTGTCGCAGCGTGAACCGTCGAATAAAACCTCAGGCTCCATCGCCAGACTTTCCGGATTCGCGCACCAGGCACAGTTCATCTGGCACCCCTTTAAAAAGACCACGGTACGAACACCGGGGCCATCATGCAGGGAAAAACGCTGAATGTTAAACACCGTGCCGGTGCGGGCATCTGCCTCAGAACTGGCTGAGTTGAGTACGGCTGATGATTTCATCCTGTACCTCGCGGCTGAGTTCAACAAAGAAGGCGCTGTACCCTGCAACCCGAATCATCAAATTGCGATACTGGTCAGGATTTTTCTGCGCTAAACGCAGCGTTTCATCATCAACATAGCTGAACTGCATCTGCGCATTACCCTGCATGCTGGCGCTTCGCAGCAGAGTGATAAGCCCCTGTTCACCTTCTGTCGTGTCCAGAATGCCATGCAATAATTTGAAGTTATGCACCATGCCGATTTCCATCTCTTCGACATTAATCCTGCCCACGGAATTCACAATGGCGGTCGGGCCGGCGAAGTCCGTCTGCTGGGAAGGGCTGATGCCATCAGCTAACGGCATCCCCGCCAGACGCCCACTGGGCAGCGCCCCCGTGGCCATGCCGCAAGGCGTATTATTAGAAATTGATAATGTGCCATGAGTGAAAGGCCCGTAGAGCATGCGGTACTGACGGTGTTCATGCTCAATGAAGCGGATCAAATCGCGGGCAATCAGGTCCACTTCTTCAATATCATTGCCAAATTTGGCCGTGTTCATACAGGCTAAATGCAGCGCTTCATGTCCATCAAAATTATCGCGTAATGCCTGTACCATTTGTTCCGGAGTGACCCTCTGCTGCCGGTAGACCACTTCACGCATCGCCATCATCGCATTGGCATAATCCGCCATGCCGGTCCAGATAAGGCCGGGACCATTATTGATCATGGCCCCGCCGTGCATCACATCCTTCCCCTGTTCCATACAGCCTTCCACAAAACAGGAGATAAAAGGTTTCGGCGCCAGGCGCTTGTGAAGCTTTTGTACGATAAGCGTCGCTCTGGCGGCTTGCCGGACAACGTAGCTCAGTTGTTGTTTCACCGCGGATTCAAAAGCGTTGTAGGTTGTCAGGCTTTGCGGTTCGCCGCTTTGCGGGCCAACCTGAGAACCGTTGGCGGTTTTGCCATTGTTCAGCGCCAGCTCTATCGCACAGGTGAAAGTGGTATACCCAACGGATGTCCATTGATATATGCGTCCTGAACGTTGCGGCTCCACGCAGCCCATCAGGCAATAATCGCGGGCATCTTCGTAATCAAACCCTTTACGCAGCATCATTTTGATGTGGGCATCATCGAAATGGCAGGCAGGGAAACCAATCCCGGCGCGGATCACCTCAACAATTTTACGCATGAAAAGCTGAGGCGACTGATTGTGGATACGCACCGCCAGGCTGGGCTGATAAATTTTCAGCTTACGTGAGCAATCCATTATTAATAACGACAGCGGATTGGTCGCATCTCCGCCCTCGCGTTTTTGCCCGCCGACCACCAAATTAACGAAAGGCTGGTAACCCGCAAAGTACATCGCCGAAGAGGCGCTGCAAATCCACAGGCATTCGGACATCTTAATCATCCAGCAGCACAGCAGCTCTTCTGCCTGTTCCAGGGTAAGACGACCGGCCTCGAGATCGGCGTTCAGCAAGGGCCACAGGTATTGATCTACCCGGCCAAGAGAGATGCCGGTCTGGTTTTCTTCCAGAATAAACAGCGACTGGGCAAACCAGATGGCCTGCAACGCTTCATAGAAGTTTTCCGGCGGATGTTCAGGCACCCGACGGCAGATGGCCGACAACCTTTCCAGCTCCGCTTTACGCTGCGCGCAAGGAGCCTGTTGAGCCTGCTGCTGCGCGTAGTCTGCGTAGCGATGCGCATAGTCAATGACCCCCTCGCAGCTTTCAATAATAGCCTGATAGAAGTACTGTTTTTCCTGATCTTCCGGACAGGTTGATGACAGATGGCTTAGCGCCTCACGCGCCTCATCACGTATGCCGCCCACCCCTTTTTTCAGCAAAATAATGTCGTAGCCCGGGCAGGTATCGCCACCGCCATTCTGGGTTTTGATGCTTAAATCGCAAATGCCGTCACTGGTGCTCCATTCCCACAGTCCCGCATGACGCAGTTGTGTTTCAGCCATCTCATCGAGCGACCGTCCCTGCCAGAAAGGAAAGATGTCTTCGCGCAGTTCACGTTTGACCTCTTCGCTGATGACGTAAGGATCCTGGGCACGAGTTGACATCGTATCGAGCTCATCGTTAACCCAACGCCAGGCAATTTCCGGCGAAATTTCTCCACCACGGGCCGCGCCTGCCGGATGGCTGACGATCAGCTCAACTTCTGCAATCACCAGCGGCGCAATCTGGCAGGCGCGGCGGAACGCCATCGCCCGCAGCAGCAGCGTCGGCATGCCGGGATACTTGCGATAAATTTCGGTCACCGCCCGTGCCCGAGTGGCGGAAATAAAAGGTTTAGCCTGTAAATAACGCTCACGCAGGCTGGTAATTCTTGGAAGAAGAGAAACGTCTTGAATAGCAGTCATTGAAATATTCCCATAGCCACACAACCAATAACGATAAGCGTAATGCCGAGCATGGCGTACTTATCCATTTTTTGGCGAAATACCGTCACGCCAATTAAATTAATCAGAACGATGCCCATCCCAGACCATAATGCGTAACTCAGACCAACCGATAACGCCAGCATGGCTTTTGACAGTGCAAGGAAGCAGAGAAAATAAAGTACCATTACGCCAATAGTCACGCCGATACGACGAAAATCATTTGTTTTTGGCAGTAAACTGGTTGCGAGGACTTCCAGCACTATCGCTAATGACAACCACAGAGAACCGGCAAGAGTTATATTCATCCTTGATTCCCCACCGCCGGAGAAGCCTCGATATCTTCACTTTTGGACATGAGGTTAATCACTAAGACACCGGCGATGATCAGTACCATGCCAGCGATGCATCCAGTGCTTAATGCCGTATCAAACAGGTATCGATTGATCAATGAACTGGCCATAATCCCAATTCCGGCCCATAGCGCATAAGCCGTACCAATCGGGATTTTTTTCAGTGAGAGTGTTAATAAATAATAAGAACAAATATAAGCGGCAAGCGCACCTGTTGTGGGTAACAATTTTGCCATGCCACTGGATAATCCAAGTAATGTGGTTGCGGCTATTTCTGTTATGATGGCGAAAGCCAAAAACCAGGAGTATTTATCATTTTTCATATTTTATTTAACCAGGAACTGTATACCTTATTAACATTAGGCGAAGAACTACCTTCATTAAATTCAGTGCGATTATATATTCGCTTTCGTCAATCAATGTTAAACAGTACAAATTATCTGGTCGCTGAAATTCAGGAACAATCAAGCCAGTGCAAATAAAAACTGAAATGTGATGAATGTATTAACTTCGTTTAAGAATGGTTGAACGGTTATTCAGGATGGCTAATGACATAACAACATTTATATTCATATATGGATAAACGTATCCGACAGGGAGAGACGACGGACGGCGGGGCGATAGCGGTAAATAACGGATAAAAAAAGAGCAGGTTTTAACACCCGCTCTTTTTTGTGTGTGGTCTGTCTGTTAGTTCAGACGTACCGGCATACCAGAACGGTTCTGGATAGCCTGGTCAACAATGCTCTGATCGACATCAGACTGACCGGTCACGCTCTGAACGCTTTTGGTCAGAGAGATTGGCACGATTTCACCTTCAGTGAACTGCGCTTCGGTGGTGGACAGCGGGTTATGTACTTCGACATAACGGGAACCATCCGGCTCAGTGGTCGCTTTTACTGGCTCATCAATAAACTGCACGCGGGTGCCAACCGGCACGTTTTCGAATAGGAACTTGATGTCATCGTTACGCAGACGCACACAGCCATGGCTTACGCGCAGGCCGATACCGAAGTTGGCGTTAGTACCGTGGATAGCATACAGACGGCCGATGTACAGAGCGTACAGACCCATCGGGTTATCCGGGCCAGCGGGAACAACAGCCGGCAGCGGCTCGCCAGCAGCGATGTATTCTGCGTGCATTTTGGCGGTTGGGGTCCAGGTCGGGCCGGCTTTTTTACGCTCGACTTTGGTGGTCCAGTTAATCGGGGTGTCTTTACCTAACTGGCCGATACCGATCGGCAGAACGATAACGGTTTTGGTACCTGCCGGGTAGTAGTACAGACGCATTTCGGCGCTGTTGATAACGATACCTTCGTGTACGGTATCTGGCAGGATCAACTGCTGAGGAATATTCATCACGGTACCGCCTTTCGGCAGGTAGGCGTCGATGCCCGGGTTCGCTTCCGTCATGTTGGAAAGACCCATCTGATACTCTGCTGCAAAGTATTCCAGCGGCTGGGTATTGCCCTCAGGGATGGTCACGACCTGGTTCTGGCCGATAAGACGGCTGCCATCGGTTGGCAGAGGATATGTTACCGCTGATGCAGTATTGCAAAAGCCAACGACGGCAAACGCCGCCGCTAAAAGCGTTTTTAAGTTCATATTCATGTTGTGCGAGATTCGTGCCACAGGCCGTTGGGTTAATAATGCTTGCCATAGATGGGAGCGCATTATATGTGCATTCCCCCGCTCAGGGAATTCAGTTGTGCATTAAATCACACTTTTTAACTGTTATTTTTTAGTGTAGCGCCCCGTTGCGGCGGTGAAATAAATTCAGACGACCGGAAACAGGGCGGGTAGCGAGGGGGTTACTCTGCCAGCTGGCGGGCCTGAATGGTGCGGCAAACGGCAGGCGTGAGTTGATACTCCTGCTCCAGCCAGGCGTTCACGTTCGGATAACGCTGATGAATGGCGTCCAGCGCCGAGGCCAGATATGACTCACGCACCGTCAGTAAATCCGTCAGTGTCTTGCGCGCCCTGTCGCTGAGGCTATCGCCGAGCCAGCTTGTGACCTCGTTTTCTACCTGCGTCAGCATCCCGTGGGTTAACAAATACTCTTCCATGACCGTATTGCTGTTGCAGCCCAGGGCAAACAGGGTCAGCGCGCAGCCGACGCCGGTGCGATCTTTCCCGACGGCGCAATGCTGGAGCAGGGCGCCATCAAAGGGATGCGCCAGCAGTTGTGCCAGTTGCTGGTAGGCCGGGTTATTGAAGGGCAACTGGCGGTAGAGTTCCAGCATGTACTGTTCGCCATCGACCTCTTCCAGTTTGCTGACTGAAAAGTCGGTGATTTTGGCACTGGCATCGCTGGTCAACGGGTTAGCGGGCGCGTTGATATAGCGTGCGTTAGCGCTAAGACGATCGGGGCTGCGGCTGACTTCGGACGGGTCACGATAATCGAGCACCACACCCAGCGGCAGCGTGCTCAGATACGCCAGATCCTCCGTGGTCACCTGGTGCAGCGCACCGGAGCGAAGCAACTTTCCCCGGCGAATTTCACGCCCGTCAGCCGCGCGCTGGCCGCCCATATCACGAAAGTTAATCCCGCCGTGAAGCGGTAAAAATGAGGGATGTCGTGTGTCGTTAACCATAAATTCCTTTCCGGTTGAGTGCGATACGTGCGTTATTTGTCCAGTATGCCCCAGTGGCTGACAACAATATCAACGCCGATTGTGCTCTGTTCGTGAAAAACGCGCCATCTAATGGCATAATGCCGGGTTCATCACACTTTTTCAGGATATGACCGTGTTAGTAAGCAGCAACGTCACCATGCAGTTCGGCAGTAAGCCGCTGTTCGAAAATATTTCCGTCAAGTTTGGCGGCGGCAACCGCTATGGTTTGATCGGCGCCAACGGCAGCGGTAAATCCACCTTTATGAAAATCCTCGGCGGCGATCTTGAGCCGACGCTGGGCAACGTTTCCCTCGATCCGAATGAGCGCATTGGTAAGCTGCGCCAGGATCAGTTCGCCTTCGAAGCTTTCACCGTTCTCGATACCGTGATCATGGGCCATGGCGAGCTGTGGGAAGTGAAACAGGAGCGTGATCGCATCTACGGTCTGGCCGAAATGAGCGAAGAGGACGGTTACAAAGTCGCTGACCTCGAAGTGCTGTATGGCGAGATGGATGGTTACTCTGCCGAATCCCGCGCAGGTGAACTGTTGCTGGGCGTGGGGATCCCGGTCGAGCAGCATTACGGCCTGATGAGCGAAGTGGCTCCGGGCTGGAAACTGCGTGTTCTGCTGGCCCAGGCGCTGTTCTCTAACCCGGACATCCTGCTGCTCGATGAACCAACGAACAACCTTGATATCGACACCATTCGCTGGCTGGAGCAGACGCTGAACGAGCGTGAAAGCACCATGATCATCATTTCGCACGACCGTCACTTCCTTAACATGGTTTGTACGCACATGGCGGATCTCGATTACGGTGAGCTGCGTGTCTATCCTGGTAACTATGACGAGTATATGACCGCAGCCACGCAGGCTCGTGAACGTCTGCTGGCCGATAACGCCAAGAAAAAAGCGCAGATTGCGGATCTGCAATCCTTCGTCAGCCGCTTTAGCGCCAACGCATCCAAGTCTCGTCAGGCGACTTCCCGCGCCCGTCAGATTGATAAAATCAAGCTCGATGAAGTGAAAGCCTCCAGCCGTCAGAACCCGTTCATTCGTTTCGAGCAGGACAAAAAACTGTTCCGTAATGCCCTGGAAGTTGAAGCCCTGACCAAAGGGTTTGAAGACGGTCCGCTGTTTAAAAACGTTAATATGCTGCTGGAAGTGGGCGAGAAGCTTGCCATTCTGGGGGCTAACGGCGTGGGTAAATCCACCATGCTTAAAGCGCTGGTTGGTGAACTTGCCGCCGACAAAGGCACGGTAAAATGGTCTGAGAATGCGCAGATTGGTTACTACGCGCAGGATCATGAGTACGAGTTCGAAAACGATCTGACGGTGTTCGACTGGATGAGCCAGTGGAAACAAGAGGGTGATGACGAGCAGGCGGTGCGCAGCATCCTGGGACGCTTACTCTTCAGCCAGGACGACATCAAAAAGCCAGCGAAAGTCCTTTCCGGTGGTGAGAAAGGCCGCATGCTGTTTGGCAAGCTGATGATGGAAAAACCCAATATCCTGGTGATGGATGAACCCACCAACCACCTGGATATGGAATCCATTGAATCCCTGAACATGGCGCTGGAAATGTATCAGGGCACCCTGATTTTCGTTTCTCATGACCGTGAGTTTGTCAGTTCGCTGGCGACCCGCGTACTGGAAATTACGCCAGAGAAGGTGATTGATTTCACCGGCAACTACGAAGATTACCTGCGCAGCAAAGGGATTGATAATTAATTTCCCGTCGTCTTTCACGCTGCAGATGCGTTGGCTTCACCTGTTCACCCCGGTCACTTACTTATGTAAGTGACCGGGGATTCGCTGGTTTGCCGCCTTCCTGCAACGCGGAATACTTAGGGAAAGAAGTGTCGCTCCTGTTCCCTTGTATGTTTAAAGTCACTTCAGTTACCCGCCACCAGGCGGGTACACTATTACCGTGTTTGACCTGATGCCACAGCCCGTTAACCCTCTGGGTTTTCAAGCCCGCGGGAGAGCTTATGGCGTGGCAT